>CAZPCE010000102.1:0-9662 GCA_964584915.1 uncultured Arenimonas sp.
GTACTGGTCACGCTCGCTTTCTTTTTGACACTGTTTTCGATGGGCCCGGTCATTGATCAGGTAAATACCAATGCCATGCAGCCCTATTTACAGGAAAAGATTACGGCAACGCAGGCGCTTGATTTTGGCGCGCCTCCGGTCCGCGACTTCATGGTTCGCCAAACACGTGAATCGGACCTTGCGGCCATTCTTGAAATGGCACGTGCACCAAGACCGGAGCGTGTGGAAGACATCAAATTCACTCATCTGGCTTCGGCCTTCCTATTGAGCGAACTAAAAACGGCATTTCAAATCGGATTTCTGATTTTTCTGCCATTTCTCGTTGTGGACATCGTTGTCGCGGCGGTTTTGATGGCGCTCGGTATGATCATGGTGCCGCCAACTACAATGAGTCTCCCGCTGAAAATATTGCTTTTCATTCTGATTGACGGCTGGGTGCTGATCTCAAGGGCCTTGGTAAGCAGTTATTGGACCTAGGACGACTGGATGAATGCCGTTTCCGAAGAGCAGCAACTATGGCTATGCCATCGTACCGGGAGGGATCCCACTGCTCATCAACAGCTTTTCTTTCGCTATGCGCCATGGTCGCGTGCCGTAGCGAGAGATGTGTATCGACGTATTCGTATCCCGCAGATGGATTGGAACGATTACGCTCAAAATGCCACCATTGGATTGCTTGAAGCGATGAGTCGCTACGACGAGAATCGCGGCATTGAATTCATGGCATATGCGAAATCCCGCGTCAGAGGAGCGGTTTTTAACGGACTTAGGACATATTTGTCCGAAGCCAGTCGGCGTGAAGGACAAGCAACACGCATAAATGATCGGATGGATTCTTTTGGTGTTTCATCAACAGAAGACCCTTTGACTCAACTCATTTCTACTGTTGCGGGAATGGGTTTAGGCCTCTTGCTGGATTCGAGTGCATCGATCGATTTTTTTGGAACCCAGACGGACGCCAGCGCACTGGCAGAAAAACATCAATTGGATGTCTTGCTTGAAACCGCCATGAATCAACTGCCTGAAAGAGAAAGACTTGTACTGACCCTGCATTATTTTCAGCACATGCCGTTTGTCGATATTGCCGCTCTATTAGGGGTGACAAAGGGAAGGGTTTCACAAATACATAAAGCTGCTATTGAAAAGAGCAGAGCACTACTTCGGGGTGACGGCGTTAATTCTCAGCACATCTGATGCAGGTTAAAGCGTAATACCCCAATTGTTATTTATGTACCCGATGATCAAAGCTGATGTTATTGGATGGCCAAAATAATGGTAGGGAATTTACCCTAAATTAGTGGCAGCACACAAATTGCTGACCGAAAAATTAAGCTTTTACACGTTTTCGGACTTAATCGGTTTGTGTTTCACATTCCATTGACGCATAGATTTTATGCATGGCTTAGGGTTATGGGCCGGGCAGTTTGTAGCACTTCAATTCAAGTACGACAACTGGTTTAGTCGATCGATGCAACGGATAAGTTACAAATATCAAAAAAAGCTCATTTCCGCTTCGCTCTCATATCTTCCATCGCGTTCTGGCCGGCCCTAGAATTACGTGCGTAATGCATCACCATGGCTTCACTTTTCCATCCGCCGGCACGCATTGTTTGAGCCGTGGAAGCTCCATTTTTGATTAAATCATTCGCCGATCCGACCCGTGCGGAATGGCCAGACACTTCCTTGCTTCCTTCAATGCCAGCCGCAGCCGCGCGTCGACGAAAAATACGCGCCACCTCTTGAGGATTTATTGAGGTGATGAGCGCCTTTTCTCTCACGCTCAATTCTTTGCGACTCTCTGCGGCGGCAGTCTGATTTAAGCGATCGACCAATATTTTTTTCGGTCGCCCACGGATGGGTCTAAAGATTCGACCTTCGGTAATGCCTTGAGATTTTAACCATACCTGGATTCGACTATACGTTTCAGCTGAAATATAGCGCTTGTCTGTACCAGTTCTTGCTTGATCGACTTTGGAAAACCATACTATCAAACTGTATTTGCCCGTTCCTTTATCTGGCTTAATATCCGCCACTTCGATTCGAACCAATTCGGATTCTCGACACAGAGTGTCGTAGGCCACACTTAACAAGGCGGCATCACGTAAATCAATAGGTGAATCGCCCAGTGAAGCCCGAATCGTATCTATGTCAGCCGCAGTTAACGCCCGAGCTTGCTTCATGCGATCGCTACCTGCGTCAGCGATATTTACGACTAAGGCTTTCCATTTCTGTTTCCACGACGGTTCTTTTACAGGGTTAGGTAAGTGAACGGCATCGTGAATTAAACCAATGGTGTACACATAACGGCTCAAAGTAGCGCGTTTACGACCGCGGGCAATTGCGTTTTCCAAAAAGGCTTCCAGATTATTTACACTACAGGGCAGTGCATGTGACTTCGTGCCTTCGCACCAAGCCAGATATTGTTGCCAATCGCTGCGCACCGCCATCACGGTGGCTCGGGAGTTGTCTTTGACAAACGCCTGATCCCATTCCATCAAGCGATTCAATAATTGCTCTTCGGAATGGACTATGGCTTCGCGAGGTTTGAATGCCTCGATTGCGATCGCCTCTGCATCGCTCAAGCCTTTCAGACCGTCTGCAATCAATAAACCGAAGGCTATACTCATGGAGCCATCTTGGGTATCGAGCCTCCAGAGGCAGGATCACCCATCCATTCAAAATTATTCGCACGTAGCACGCTATCGATAAAAAACTCTCCGGCGGCAGTATCCAATTCGGTAATCGAAACTACCTGCCAATGACTGTGATGAGTTGGCGGGGCATAGAGCAAATACACGCTATCGCAATGAATACGACGTGATGGCCAACAGAAACCTTCGAGCGACTTCCCTAGAGCCTGTAATTGAGTATGCACGGCACCGGAAGCGGCATGCGTCTGATCATATTGGGTTGTGTTGAGAATGCGGGACCAATCTTGATCTCTTGCCGAATCTGTATCGACCAACATGTCACGTTGTGGCGGCCGAAGATCCAGAATATCGATCGCCTTAATTAACTTCACCTCAGCCATGGCCATGTTTGTCAGTTTGCTAGATTTCACATACACGCCGTGTTTGGGCGCGGGGTTGCTGGACGTTGGTATACCAGGACGTACTTTGGCGCGAGCTAATACGGTTTCCCATAGAGCTGCCAGCGGTGTGCTGCCTGCATAAAACATACTAGTACCGCCCCCGGTCATGGCCATACGCCCTTTCGAATTCGGGTTGTAACTCACCGCTTGTGTTTCGGCTGCAACGCCAGACGGGTGTAGGCGGCTAAACACATGATAATAAGTACCCAAGGGCATTTTTTCGCAATGATGACGATGCAGCCAAGGCTCAATAATTGCCATTAGGCGCCTCATCTTCGGCGCGTTCCTGTTTGGCTAGGGCGATTACACGTTCCGGGTCTTCAATAAACATATCGGCCGGCGACTTGTCGTCCAGCGCATCACTGGTGCCGTATAACCAGAATGCCCGACGCCAGCCGCCCGCATCATCCTTGTCATCAATTAAAGAGAGCAATTCGGCGAGGCGAGGGCGTAACTGGCCAGACGCATCAAATTGAAAATCCGGATGGCGATATGTACCGTCTTTGGCGGACCATACACCCAATAATTTACCGCGTTTCCGTAATTGGCTAGCGTATTGTCCAGCATTGCTGACAGAGCCGCTGCCAAGTCTGTCGCCAACATCGGCAGAGGTTGGCCAATTTAATGCCAACAGATGCTCCCGCCAAGCCACCGCTGCTGGCCGAGGCTCAGCCGATCTTTCGTTGGTCGCTGTGACCGTAGCACCGGCTGTCGGCAGCAGCTTCGCGATGGACTTAATGTCGTCAGTGATTTGGCGAATGGCTTTATCAGTGTCCTGCCAACTGCCATAAGTCTCGATAAACAAGGCGCCTAGGTTAGTGACATGCGGACCTTTGTGCTGTGACCACGCGCCCACTGCTTTTCGCATTTCATCCACGGTTAACCCACGAACGGAATTTGTCTTTGGTTCTAACGAAAACCACTGAGCGTTCAAACCACCTGGGATTCCTTTCTTATGAGTCCGTCGCGACATCATCACGGCTCTCAACGTTGATCGTGCCACTGATTGAGGCTTATCCAATCGCAGCAACGTCGCACGGAATAATTCGTACAACGCCATTGAGGATAGTTCCATGGGTGCATATAGCCGCATCAAGGCACCGATACCCGGCGTCTCTTTACCGATTTCTTCTATCTGAACTACGTGCGATTCAATATCGATATGTGCCATGCCATCTGGATTATTTTCAACTTGCACAAAACGCAATCCCGACATTTCTCACTCCTTACGACGTGTCGCGGCGCGACACCTCTCATTTTCGGTAAAGACGAAACATGTCCAAAGTCCGATATATCATCGTGCCACCTATTATTTTGCTTATCAATAGCTATATAGCTAATAACTTTAATTATTAGCTATATAGCCGTGTGCCAAGCAGTTTTGAGAACCTAGAGTAAATCGTTAGATAACGTCCTTTGCCAGACGCCGGGTGATCGGATTTGCAGTTTTCTTCTTCGCGGTGGCCTTCTTATTAGGTTTGGGTTTCGCTCCCCACTTGGCGGTAGCCCTCTTAACCGCCCTCTTGGCGACCTTCTTTCCAGTCTTCTTTGTCGAGGCCCGGCCCTTTGGTTTCACGCGCGTGGTCAGGTCAATGCCAATGACTTGAACCGCATGAACATGTGGGAAATTTTTCGCGACGTTGGCCCAATGAGTTTGCAAGGCTTCGGTGAGCTTTTCGACTGTGGTGACACGCGTACCGTCAGGAAGAGCCCAATATTTACGCCCGCCCTTGTACATGAGAAGGAAACTGCCGCGGCTAGATCTACTGTCCCGAAGGTAATCGTTGCATAGCTGATTCTCGAGGCGCTCGACCAATTCCGATCCGGACCAAACGTTAGCCAACTTTAGTTCCACCGGTACCGGATTATCGAATGCCATGCTTTGAAATCGGACATCGGTGCGCTTCTTGTCCGCGAATTCTTCTTCCTGCCCGATTATGTAGCGGTTCAACCCTCGATCCTTGCACCAATTGGCGACGACATTTCTGACAGCCGTTTCGTCCGGGGTCAGCAACACTTCCGCAATGCTGGTCTCGCCGTGCTCGAGAAAGTGCTTGAAATCGAGCAGACGATCGACAGCCAGATCGTGCAGGTCTCGGTGATTCCGCGGCGTGCACTCCAACTTCTCTTGAAACTCTCGCATCTGACTTCCCATCCACCCGGGCCGATCCGCGTCGGCAACAGCCCGCTCATGAGCCAGCCTCGTTGCCCAGTCACGCCCACGCTTGGATGGGTGCTCGCTGGCGATGCGCTGCAATGCGAAGTAGCCCTCCTGGCCCGGCGTGTCCTTCAACGGAATCAGCAACCCATCGCGAGCATCCTGCGCATCGTCGCGCAAGTTCGGGCTGTAGACACCTTTGCCTGCTCTTTGCAAATCCTCGCTTTCAACAATGTATTTGTGCATCAACAGGAACAACGTTGTCAGGTGAGGCACCGTGCGGTATGCCTCTCGCGCGACGCGAGTTCCGTGACGCCCGCCTGTGAGCGCAATCAGGCAATGCATTGCAACGCTCACCTGTCGCGCCTTGTCTGGGAGAGCGGCTAAGTGTGCCGAAAAAGCCGGCACTGCTAGCTCCGGTTCCACGCCGATCCAAGCAGCAAACCAAATAGCAGCAAGTTCATCGACATCAGAATTGGCGTGCCTGCTTGCAAGTTTCGCAATGTCTGCTCCGTCTACACCGGATCCCGCCAAGATAACCAGAAGCTGGCGCAAGTGAGTGGCGCTAGGTAACGGGGTTTTCATTCGCTTAATCAGTACTGGAGCTAGATAATGCCAAAGCCAGCTGCCAACACTGCTAACATCACTCAGCAAATAGTGGCTGGTGCTATCGATAGCGTTTGCCGCACGCAACTCGTAGTCAATCTCGCTCAACAAAAGCTGCATCACTACTTTCGGATGCGCAGTAAACAAACGCGGTAACCACGGTGGGAAACCGTTTAGCTCGTGCAATGCGTAGCGCGTAGCTAGTTCCGCATCTTCGGCTGTTAGCTTCGTCGCCCAGTCGCGTGATTCGCGTGATTCGAAAAGTAGACCAGTCAAACCGAAAACTGTTGCGAACGGCGTGTTGTTACTTTCTGCACCATTCGAAAGAAGTTCTGGGTTATGCGTTCGCCAGAACGCAATGGCGCCATCACGGAAAGCAATAGCGACTTCATTACCAAACTCAGGGATCAGTGACCGCCACTTTCCGTCTGTCCATCGCGATGAGCTTTTGTCGAACTCGCGCATCCGTGTGGATAAATATTGCTGACTATTCCGGATTCCGCCGTGCGGCAATGGTGTGCGTAGCGCGACGACGTTAGATTGCAAATGCTTTCGCCATTGCTCTCGATTGGCGTCTCGCTGCAATGCCTGTTGCGCAGAGCGCTGCTTCCACCGCGCCTCTTGTCGTCGCCACTTTTTATGCTGCTCAGATTGCGGGCCTAACAAAGCAGCTAACGCTGACTCTAGCTCAGGTACTCCCCTTACACGACGGCGCAATCTCTGGCGCCAGGCCTGGAGGCGACCATTTTCGCGATACAACGCATGCGCCACCGACAACGCGACCAATCGATCATCCAAAATCAGGCGGGTACCAATTT
This sequence comes from uncultured Arenimonas sp., assembly GCA_964584915.1. Taxonomy (GTDB): domain Bacteria; phylum Pseudomonadota; class Gammaproteobacteria; order Xanthomonadales; family Xanthomonadaceae; genus Arenimonas. The sequence goes on from CAZPCE010000102.1 coordinate 6,674, forward strand.
CCCTTTCGAAGTAGTCAAAATCGTCAGCAGTTAGGCGCCAATAGTGCCCAAACATGCCTACACCCCAGAAGTCTATCAACGGTTCGCCCGTTTTCTTATGTCGGTGCTTTCGAGTTGCTTCAACGTCGGCCCAGAACAAGGTGCGATTTAACTGTGTCCAAACGCAAACGTGTTCTGCTAGACGGGAACTGTCTTCTCGGTTGTCGTTGTCGCTCAACTGCACAGTGACCGGAATCCGAAGCAGTAAAGCGGTTGCCGGGGCCTGAAAAACCGCAGAGCCCTTAGCCTTCACGAGTCTTTGCAATGCTGCAATGGCGGCTCCAGTTAGCCAGTCGTATGGCTGGGGCCGTCGGCTGTCGTCATTGTTCGAGCTACCCGAAGCCAGCAGAGATTGAAGTCCCAAAACAAGTGGAGGGAGATGTTCCAGTGGAAGGTCGGCAATGTAGGCCTCAATGGCATCGGGCATGGGATCGATGCTGTAGCGCTTCTCGCGTTTTGCGCGGACGCAGGCCTTTAGCAGCCATCTGATACCGCTGGCATCGCGAGGTAGAGTTTGGAGGGCTTCAGCGACCCATTCCCGCTCCGGAGGTTTGGCGCTGCTCATCAAGGCCTTGCGTACAGATGCGTGATCAGCCTCCGTGCCCAGCGCTGCAACAGCGCGTAAGGCGATCAGTCGAACATTGAAGTCAGCGGCGTTGCTGGCGATCTCCTTGGCTTCTTCCAAGACCCCAGAAACCTCACCCTGCCAAACCATGCGCATCAGGAAATATACAACTTCGTCGTCGTCGCGATATTTGATCAGCAATGCCTTGATATGGCTGGCTAGATCTGGCGCCGCGAACCGACGAACGGCCTGTAAATCGGTCAAAGAGCTCCGTCTCGCATTGCCAGCCAGCTGGGCGCATGCCTTGCTGAGCAAATCGCGGCGCATTTCAAGAGGCAGGCGGCTCGGATCGCCGCCTTCGAACATTACCTCAGGCGCAACACGACGCACCCTCGCCAATACTTCAGAGTCCAACAAGGCCAGCCATGGCAAGACACCACGCATCGACGGTATTACTACCTCTTTGCCGTATTGCATTCGGAAGAACAGTGCCTCGATTCGAGCTCGAGACGCGTGGTCGACAAGACGACGTTGAAGCCACTCGGCGGTCAAAAACTCTCGGGCCTTTTGCACATACAAACGAACCGCGCCGAATTGCCCAGCCACGAAAAGTGGTCGCAACAGGAGCGTGCGTATATCCTTTTCCGACAAATCAAGTAGATCGCTTGGCTCTACACCGCGAAGCTCCTGCGGAGCGTCTTGAAGGCGAATTTCTGGTTCTTGCATCAGCATGTTCGCTGTGGCGAGGATGCATGCCGCCTGTCGCAGTTGATCGCGGGTGAGAGTAGTCGCTTCCGCGCGGTCAGGGTCGACTTCGGCCAGACGTCTAGCTATCGTGGCTTCGGTGAGTTCGAATTGACTGCCTATTTTTCCGTTCAAATTCCAGTAGTCGACCAAGCCCTCCAAGTCCAACGGTCGAGCAGTCTCAGACTGCGCTTCCTTGCGTTCGACCGCGTTCATAAATCCCGACACATCGGTCATCCCTTTGGCGCGTACGAAGGCCTCGACCTGCTGATCGTTCAAATTGTCGAAACCGACTATCAGAACCGCATTTGACTCTTCTACCGATAACGCAGTGTCCTTAGCCGGCGCAGTCTCATCGAATTCCGCATCAAAGTCATCGCTCCCCATATCGACTTCGACGAACTTGAGGTCAGTGTCGCCATCTTGCGGGGCTGGCAACTCCTCGTCGGGTGATTGCCTGACAGCGGGTGTCGATTGACTCGTAGGGTAAGTGGTTTCGAACCAGCTCGCGATCTGTACGAGCTCGCCACGCCGCTTCACGGCCAGTAATTACTATGTGCGCACGCTGCAAGACGGGCTCGAGTGCACGCCCTACGCAGTTAATTGCCTGTTCAAATTCCTTCGGACTCTTAAGTCTGGCTTCATCGACCGAGTCCAAGAACACCCAGCCTTCGTCGCCAGATTTCACCCACTCCAGGAACTGTTCATGGTTTCCCGCCGCCTTGTCGAAGGCTCCGGCGAAATCATCGCGCACGTGTTCGATTCGCAGAAAGAAAGCCGCCCTGCCTTCGGCGTGCAGCAGCTTTGCGCGATGCCGAATTTCGTAGGTCTTGCCAGCACCACCACCCGACAGGATGACAACACGGGGGCGGGCAAGCAGATCGGTCCACGTCATCTGCCCACGCCGGCCAAAAGGCTGGCCCAGATCAACCTCGTCGCTCTTCGCACTAGTCGCCGCGCTCAGGTGGAAGGTTCGGTCAAGTTCAATGTAGGAATTGCTCAAGGATGCGCCTCTATTCACTCAACACCCCAAAGTTAGGCAAATTAGGAACGGTGGGTGTTTACTTCCGCGTCCGTAAATCAAGTATCCGCTGCCAAGAGCTACCTAACAAATTTAAGGCTCATGCCGGCTCCCACAGATACGATGGGCCGGAATGTCGGAGGACCTTGCCCGTCGAGAGTTAACCGATCGCCTGCGCATTGCCTGTGCACTATTACGATATCGATTTGTCGACCTGATGAGTGTGTGCCCGCTTCTGGCCGATTATTGTTGTCGGTCAGCAACAGCAACACTTTTAGGGTCAACCGGCATAGGCAAAGTTAGGAAAAGCGGTCCGAGTGGACAGAAATTGCAAGGTTGTCTACAAACAGGCGTTACTCAATTGCAAGAAAAGATGGCAAGTAAGTTTGTCCCAATTTAGGCACAAATTCGTCACAAAGGATTTGGCGCGCCCGACAGGAGTCGAACCTGTGACCCCCACCTTCGGAGGGTGGTACTCTATCCAGCTGAGCTACGGGCGCGTGTTTAAAGAGTTTTTGCTAAAATCTGGGCCTAGGGTGAGTTAAGGCCCAACCGGCATTATACCTACCCCTGAGTCCCGAGAGTACTGCCTTCCGAAGCCATTGGTCGGGGGTTCGAAT
>CAZPCE010000103.1:0-9662 GCA_964584915.1 uncultured Arenimonas sp.
GATGGACGAATTCTGGAAAATTCTCGATGGCAAGGGTGGCCTCAAGGAATTTGCCAAGAACAAGCAGAAGACCATCCGTAAACAAAACGGCATGGGAATCTTCGCAACCCAAAGTCCGGAAGACGCGCTTCGTAGCGACATCGCTGCCGCCTTGATCGAACAAACCGCGACCATGATCCTGCTGCCGAATCCGAATGCCAGCCGCGACGATTACGTCAATGGCTTGAAGCTGACAGAATCCGAATATCAGGTCGTGAAAAGCCTTGACGAGCGCTCGCGTTGCTTTCTGGTCAAGCAAGGCCACGCCTCCAGCGTTTGCCAACTAAACCTGCGAGGCATGGACGATGCGCTGGCGGTGATCTCGGCCTCGACCGACAACATCGACATCATGCACAGGGTGTTGGAGCAACGCGCAAAAGTCGAAGGGGTATTGCCTGATGAACTCACTCCGGAGCAATGGCTGCAGCATTTTTATGATCAGCGTAAAGGCTCGGGCAAACTCGCGTCGGGTTCTTCGTCGGCGCGGGCTACCAGTTTTAGTGATGCCTGATTTTTCAAATTTAGAGTGTGGTTATTTACCAAGCAGCGTATATAAACCAGGGAGTAAACCAGTATGAAAATGAATTCCGAAACCAGGTCGAAAAAGAAAACAATAAAAATGAAATCATGGAAAGTCCTTGCATTGGCGTGCACCATGGTCGCCGGCAATGTGGATGCGCAACTGGCCGTTGCTGATTTTCCTCATACAATCCAAGCCTATGTCACACACTTATTGCGATTGCAGCAGCAAGTTACGACATATCAGTCGCAGATTGGACACTACGTGCAGCAGGTTAACCACATGCGCCAACAGTTGATATCCGTCGGCGGCCTGCGCGATATTTCAATGCCGATGACCGACAATTTCACACCCCGGGCCGATGATTACGGAATGGCGGCTGCCTGTCCGGGCGCAGGTTCCATGAGTCTTTCAAGCCTGATGAGCTCTTTCTCGCTCAATATGAACGGCGATATCAAGGAGCAGCAAAAGGAAATCTGCCAACGCATCGTGTTGGCGAAAAACGCGCAATACAACGAAGCCGTGAAAATGCTTACCACCGTTCGTCAGCAAGATGCACAGTTGCAAGCCATCGCGGCCGAGCGTGCGGCTGCCGGTACCGACCAGGGCAAGCTGGCGGCGAACGATAACAAGTTGAGTCAATTTCTCGCACGTTCCACTACAAGCACGCAGTACTCCAATACCGTGATCGCCGCCTACGAAACCTACGTCAAATCGCTTGAAGACAATCAGCAATTGCTAACCCAGCAAGCACTGACCGGCAACACGGGCAACGAGACCTTTGCTTCAACGCTGGCAAACAAGTTCGTTCAGGGCGTCGCGCTCGAAGCGGCATTGAGAGCGGTGGAAACACGCGATCGCTGAACAGTTTTTGTAAAAATGATCGCTACATCGCGATTTGATCATCACCGCATCCGGCAAGGCACTGCTGTCGCCTTGCCGGAGCAAATGGAAGCATTATGCAAAACACATTGGAACTCGCGACTGGACTGCTCGGCTCCCACGGCGGTCTGGACACACTGAAGAACTTGATGTCGGCCGATCTCGGCGACACCGCCAATCTTATTTTTTTCCAGAGAATCAACGCATTCCTGAATCGTGAAATCGCGGAGTTCGGTGTCAACTTGTTGGGACGGACCATGGCCTGGGTCGGTAGTGTGGCCCTGGTATTGATGACGATCTGGATCATGATTCAAGGCTTTCGCATCATTACCGGGCAATCCCGCGATTCGATGATGGCGCTCGTAACGAACTCGTTGCGCGCGACCTTCATTGTGGGCATCGCAACGGGTTGGGGACTTGCCGGTCCGAACCTTTTCGACTGGATGGGCAATGGCCTCCAGCAAAACATCAATCAGGTCGTCACCGGTAGCGACGACGATGCCTACACCAACATCGACCGAAGCCTGGGCTATATGCAACTGGCCTTTTCCAGTATCGACGCCTTGCAGGACGGCGGCGACCCGATGGTCGGCGACGCGAAATCGCGTGCCATGTGGTTTACCGGCATCGGCACCGGCGGCCCGGCCATTACCGCGGGCGTCATGTTGTTGTTGAACAAGATTGCATTGGCCCTATTCACCGGCCTTGGCCCCATTTTCATTCTCTGCCTGCTGTTCGACCAGACCAAACAACTGTTTGGGCGATGGCTGTTCTACGGCATCGGCACCATGTTCTCGCTCGCGGTACTAAGCGTGATGGTCGCCCTCGCACTTGATGTGGTAACCGCGGTGGCCGCCTCCTTCTGGGTAAACAGTTTCCTCGGCGGCAGCAGCGAAGGCGTCAACAGCATGGCGATGCAGCAGGGCGGCCTGGGTTTGATTCTGACCATGCTAATTATTAGTGCACCGCCGATGGCGGCCGCGTTTTTCCAAGGCACGTTGGGTAACTTCACGGCGTTCTCGCAGTTTGGTGGTGGAGCAAGACATTCGCCGGGTGCGCATGGTGCTGGGTCGCCGCCTTCACCGACCTATGCTCACCATGCCCCACCCAATTCGGGTAGGCCAACAGACTCCGGATATCAAGCCCCACCACAGAATATTCAACCTTATACTGGTGCATCCCCAGCAATTGCGAATGCCGATGTAGTACGTACGGTTGATCAAGCTTCTCGTGCTAACTCGCCACAACCACCACCGACTGCACCACCACGTCCAACAGGTGGGATTGCGTAAGGATATTGATATGAATAACAAAATTTTTTGGGTGCTTAGCTTATTAGCTTTTAGCGGACTCGTAAAAGCAGAAGGCGGCTGCCCACCGGGAGAATATCCCGCAAATCCACCGGCAGTGAATGTTTGTTATCCAATACCCGAAGACACGCAACCACAATACCAAGGCCGTTGGGAAACGCGTTGGGGTGCCATTGCGATCGGCAACACCAAAAATGGTGGTGGTCTGGGCTTGGTAAAGAATGCAAAAAGCAAACGCCAAGCTGAAAAAGCCGCTTTAAATAAATGCAAAGAAACTGGTGGCGGCAAAGAATGCAAAATAAAGTTGAAGTACTACAACCAATGCGCGGTACTTGCTTGGGGTGACAGCATGTACGTCACCCAAGGCGCGGAAAATATTGAAGTGGCTACCAAGCTTGCAATGAGAAAATGCAGTGAAGGAACTGCGAATTGCAAAATCTATTATGCTGACTGCAGTCTTGCAGAGTGGGTTCAATAGCGAGCAATAGAGGAGAAAGTATTATGCGCTAAGAAAGTAGTTAATTCTTTCTTAGATGATTTTTTGAGGAAAAAAGTGTCAGGTTCATTTCAAATTAAATCAACCTGCCCCTTTATGTTACGGCCTTGGCACGCAATTAGTCATGCGCATGCCTGATGATGGGGTAGCACTCGCATGCCACTTTCTCCAACCCGCGTCGATCCAACACGGTGATAGTCCCTCGATGGTAGTGGATCAGGCTTTCACGCTGCAGCGCACGCGCCTGTTGCGTCACCCCTTCGCGGCGCACGCCGAGTAGGTTCGCAATAACTTCCTGGGTCAACGTAAGCTTGTTGTCGCATGCGCGGTCGTGCATTAACAGCAACGGCTCTGCCGGTGCTGCAGCGCATGGTGTCGGTTGCAGGCGCAGATCATTTCGATTTCGGCAATTACCGATTGGGTGTATCGCAGCAGCAGCTTCAACAGCGGAACATATTGGGCCAGCTCACGCTTCAGCAGGTCGGCGCGGAGACGAAAAGCAAAACCTTCGACAAGAACCGTGGTCTGCCAGGTCTCGACGCCATTGCCCAGATAAAGGCTCATTCCGATGGCGCCTTCGTTCCCGGCGGTGGAGAACTCGGAGATCTTGCCGTCCTCGGTGGTGTAGTAACGCGACACCACCCTCTCGGTAATGAAATACAAATGCGTCTGATTGCATCCTTCCCGATGCATGACCCAGCCTTTCGGTAACAGCACAGGCTCCAGGTAGGGCAGCAAGCGGCAGTAGTCCTCGTAGGGCAGGGCGGCCAGCAGAAGATTTTTCAGCGGCGCAAGCTGAGCCAGCCCGAGACTGCGGATGGGTTTTGCCAGATGGATTGTCGGCGCTATCTCACGCTGGCAGGTCAGCGCGGACGGATGGAAGTAGGACATTGAAACCTCCAAGGCAACGCAGTGCCTGCGCTTCTTGGTAAACCTACTCCTGACAGTTATCGATCAACTTGATCTTGATCAAGCCGCCCAAGAGAAGATTGGGGTCTTTCCCTGCATTGCTGCATGTCGCCAGTGGCGATCAGGAGTTCTCAATAGAAGGAGGGCGCACCTTGCGTCCTCAATAAGCTTGCGATGCATCCTTCAACACAATGCTGTGATCGACTGTCCGGTTTGAGTCAAAAGGAGACATTCGGCAATACACTGAATGCAAACTGCTCAATGGCTCACTTCCCTCACCTGAAACACATTCCCTTCTGGATCCATTGCGTTGCACACAACAAACCCCGGCCCTGCCCATTGTTCAGCAAACACTTCTCCACCTAGCTCCGCTGCTACCGTTCGAGCGGCGGCAATGCTCGGCACGGTATAAAAGAATTTAAGCGACGTGTCTTCGCGTCGTTCCGGCGGGGAAGTAATCTCAAAGGTTGACGCAATATGTTCAGGAATCAAATGCACAAGCAATTGCAGGTTCTGGTTTTCCAGCACGATCAATTCTTCTCGGCTGTGCAACCGCGTCATGCCAAGAAGGATTTCGTAGAAGTGCGCGATGCGTTTGGCGTCTTTTGCGTAGATGAATAAACCGGCGGGTGCGGGGCCTGGCATATAAACTCCTGGTGTAATCAATGGGAAGGCGTTGGGTGATTGCTTAGCGTAGCTCTTTCCGGATAACGAGTTTCAAGCCCGACCAGATTTCGCTGACGGCGCAGACTTTGATATCGACAAAACCGAGTGGCAACGCAAGTTCGCGGATGGTGTCTTCGGTGATGTCGGTCGGCACCTTGGAAGCTTACTTTGGCCAGGACACCCAGACCATGGCGTCGGGCTTGATGGCCTTGCGCAGGATTTCCAGTTCCAGTTTCAAAACTTTCTTGTCATCGCAAAACAGGTGCACGATATGTGTGTTGTCGGACACTGTTTTTTCAAAGACAAGGCCGGCAGGAATCGGCGACAGCCATTCCCTGTAATTGTCCGGCGCGTATTTTGTGGTGACGATGCAGCCCGCCGCCATGCCGAGCTTTTTCGCCAGTGGCGTTCCCGAGTAGCCGATCGTGGGTGAGGTCATCCGAGCTTGCTCTTGTGGACAGTTAACTTGAAACGCCAGTGATGTAGATGGACATCGCCAAACCGCCGAACAGGCAGGATTCGGCGATACGCTGGATAAGGCCACGCACCGATGTGGACGGCAAAACGCTCAGCGCCACGGTTGAGCCCAGCACGATAAAGCCCATGGTCTTGAAGGGTTGCTCCATGATTTGCGAGATCGACATCAACGCGAAACCACCACCGACATATTCCACCGCGCCACCGAGGTTATGCATGGCCTGGCGTGCCGTGCCCGACAATGGCGAACCCGCATCGCAGGGAAAGATCGCGGCGACCAAGTACCCGACTGCAATGGCGAGCGCCAAGCCTGCCGATGATGCTGATGTTTCCCTTACGAGAAAAGCCGCTGCCAGCAAGAGCAAGCCGACCGGGAGAAACAATCCGTAGGCGACAAAACGCTGGTTCGGTGCCCCCACCTCGCCGATTTCGCTAATGGTGTGCTTGAAGTGACTATAACCGGGTTTCTTCGGTGCAAGAAACCACAGGCAGGCGAAAAGATACGTCGCTGCGATTAGAGTCAATGCAATGGCTGGCATTTGCGTTTAGGCTCCTGCGGCAGGAAGCAGCGCGATCGCGCCGATTGCAAAAAATACCACCCAGGACAAATGCTTTCCTCGTGTGAATATCAGCGGAAGAAAGCCGGATGCAATGGAGGTATAGCCGATGATGTGTGCAGTACCGACGGCGGTGAGTTGGCCTTGGCCGATCTGCAGAAGCAAGGCCGCGAAACCGAACCAGCCTACCGTGGTGATATGCCAGGCAAAGCGGAGGGTTTGCGTCGTGAATTTACTGTCGCCGAAAAGCTTCGGCAGATCTTCGCGCCGGAAGAGGCGTGTAAGGATGTAGCGTTCGCCAAGGTAGGAGTGGGCCAGGCCGAGCGCAATCACCAAAAAAGCAGCGAGATACATCACCATCGATCTATTCCCTTAATGGACATTCGATTGAGCCATGCAGCGAATGCAAGGCAGGAGAGCGTAGTTTACGTTCACGTCATCCGGTTTGTTTTTTGCCTCGGACTCAAAGTGGGCCCTGAGCTCGCAAATTTCGGAATGCAGAAACATGGCGGTATGTTCCAGTCGCGCCAACCTTTCCAGCAAAGTGGTCTCTTGCTCGGTCACGAACTTGCATTCGTACTCGTCGCTCAGGCAAAACACCAAGCCCGGAAAATTGAGCTTCACGAGTTCCCGTAGCGGAGTAGCGGCTTCCTTCCGGTTCTTTACCTTGAATGAAACGTCAAATGCTCCCGGGCCCTCGGATCTCCCGGAATACTTGCCGAGCTTTATCTTTTTTGCCAGCGCAACAATCTCGTCGATGATGTCGTCGGGCGCGCGCCCCGACAGCCATTTTTCATCGTATTTCATCTCGAGCCATAGTTCGCCCGTGCTGTCCGCGAGGGTTTTCTTTGGCGAGTAATCAACTTTTTTTGTTGCCATGAATTCTTCCTTTTCGTGCCGTGATTTTTACTACAGTAATAAAACTCAAAGATGCGCAAAAAACTCCGGCGCGTTTTGCCACTTGTCATTCCGGCCATCCACATAGGTGATCGGCACCTTTGAAAGCTCTTCATCGGAAACGTCATTGAGGCAACCAAGATTGACGCCATACATTTTCCCGATCGGGGTTTCGGTGCCGATGCCGAAACAACGCACACCGCAATGCCGGCAAAAATAATGCTGATTCTTTTTCGTGTTGAATAGATAGAGCGTAAGGTCCGCATCACCGGTCAACAGGCGGAAGCCTTCGGATTTTGCGACGGCCGGCCAGAAACGGTTGCGTCGGCAGATGGAGCAGTTACAGCGGTAGCTGCTCTGCGTGAGGTCGAGATCGGCTTCAAAAGTAACGGCGCCGCAATGGCAGCTGCCGTGATAGGTCTTCAGCATGATTAACCCCGTGATCAAGCTTGGAGGGCGAGGGCGCGGCATTTAAGGCGCCACTACAGTCACCTGTGGAAGCAGGTGCTGAAAGAGTAATACTTTTTAAATGGCAGAAACAGGTGCGCCGACTTCCTTCGCTTGCCGAAGGAAGTGTGAACCGCGAAAAACTTAGGCCTTGCCCCAGAATTTCACGCGTTTCGCCAAGCGCTGCAGGAAAGATTCTTTCGAAACGCCGGCATTGTCCGGTATGCCGACGACGACCGGAATTTCGGCGGTCACGATGGAAGCGGCGATGTTCTGTGAAGGTTCGCGAGGTGGGCGTGGTGCGCGCGGCGGACGCGGCTTGCCATCGTTCGGCGCATGGCTACGCGGTTTGCCGTCGTTGGAGGATGGCGAACGCGGTTTGTCGCCGGGACGAGCAGATGAAGAACGTGACGGGCCTGATTTGTTCGGACCACCGGGCTTGCGTGCGCCTGGCTTGCTGCCGGTTTTGCTATTGGCGGCGGCTTCGCGTACTTCTTTATAGATGGAGGAAATGCTGTCGTTCTCTTCGCCTTCCACCGACGGCACATGGGCGCGCGGTGTACGGGGAATCGCGACCAACAATTCGGCGGTAACAGGCTCGGTCGGGATCTTCTGTTCGATATACGCTTCGATATCCGGCAAGCCCTGTGCATACATTTCGCAGGCGAAACTGATGGCGTCGCCTTCTGCACCGAGACGCGCGGTACGGCCGATGCGATGGACGTAATCTTCGGCATCGAACGGCAAGTCGTAATTGTAAACATGGCTGACGCCATCAATATGCAAACCGCGAGCGGCGACATCGGTGACGACGATGATTTCAAGATCGCCACGCTGGAATTTCGTCAGCAGGCTTTGGCGTTTTTTCTGCGGCACGTCGCCAGATAGAACACCAACGCGGTAATGCGCTTTTTCCAAAGCACGCGCAACGCGTTCAACCCAGGCCTTGGTATTCACGAACACCATGGTGCGCGCGCCTTCGCTGCGCGACAGCAAACCCAGCAACAAAGGAAGTTTTTCTTCGTTGGCCGGGAAATACATTTTCTGGCGAACTTTGGCGGCAGTGATGAATTCGGTTTCGACGATCAGTTTTTCCGGCTCGTGCATATGCTCGTAGGCCAGCTCGAGTACGCGGTGCGAGAGTGTTGCCGAGAACAACAAGGTCTGGCGTTCTTCGCGACGCGGCAATTTGCGGAGCAGGAAGCGCAGGTCCTTGATGAAACCCAGATCGAACATGCGGTCGGCTTCATCGAGAATGCAGACTTCGCAGGCATGCAAATGAACGACGCCCTGGCGAACGTAATCGATCAGGCGGCCCGGCGTCGCAATAATCACGTCGCAACCGGCCTGCAATTGGGCGCGTTGTTTGTCGTAATCGACGCCACCGTAAATCAAAGCGAATTTCAGGCCGAGCGAGGCGCCAAATTTCTCGGCGTCCTTGTGAATCTGGATCGCCAGTTCGCGGGTCGGGGCCAGGATCATCGCGCGCGGATCGGCCGGGCCACGGTTGGCGAGGGCCGGTTTGGATAACAATCTATTAAAGGCGGCAACCAGGAAAGCGAGGGTCTTGCCGGTGCCGGTTTGTGCCTGGCCCGCGACGTCGCGGCAGTGCAGGGCAATGGGCAGGGTCATGGCCTGGATCGGTGTGCAGCGGTTGAAACCCGCCGCTTCCAGTCCTGCCAATAAATCGGGGTGAAGGTTAAAACTCGAAAAAGGTATATCAGTCAGTGGTTTATCAGTCATTTGAGCTCATTAAAGCGGGTTTATCCGGCTTGCAAGGGCCGCTCGCTGGACGCACACTGCGTACTGGTTCTTCGGCCCGATATTGAAATTGGTTAATTCGGCCCCCAGTTTAACGCATCTGCAAGCATCTAATGGCTTTCACCTTGTCTCTTGTGAAAGTCCCCTAATTCTGGAGTTTTTCATGAGCGATAAAGTGTTACACGTCGGCGATGCCGATTTCGATGCCCTGGTCCTGCAGTCCGATGTGCCGGTGCTGGTGGATTTCTGGGCCGAATGGTGCGGCCCGTGCAAGATGATCGGCCCGATCGTCGACGAAATGGCGACCACCTACGAAGGCAAGGTCAAAGTGGTCAAGATCAATATCGATCAAAACCCCGGCGTGCCACGCAAATACGCGGTTCGCGGCATCCCGACCCTGATGATGTTCAAAAACGGCGTCGTCGCCTCGACTCAGGTCGGTGCAGTGGGCAAGGCCCAGTTGAACCAGTTTGTCGAAAAAGCGCTGTAATTTCAGCGTGATTCCCTGATGCATGGAACACCGGCCAAGGCCGGTGTTTTGCTTTCAATGCGGCTATTCCGATGAATCGCCATTCAGGCCTTTACTTGCGCATGGCAGCCCATCGGTGTATTTTTAAGCCTCAAAAGGCGCCGAGCGCCGTTCTGTAAGTCCCCTTCTTTTATCCCTAACTCGCCATTGCGAGGAATCCCATCCGTGTCCG
>CAZPCE010000104.1:0-1147 GCA_964584915.1 uncultured Arenimonas sp.
TGCGTGATAACAATAAAAAAGGAGTCCTCCATGACAAAGTCACAATCCCTGCAAGACCCGTTCCTTAATGCCTTGCGCCGCGAACGCGTGCCGGTGGCTATCTATCTCGTGAACGGCATCAAGCTGCAAGGCACGATTGAAAGCTTCGACCAATTCGTCGTGTTGTTGCGCAATACGGTCAGCCAAATGGTTTACAAGCATGCGATTTCAACCGTGGTGCCTGCGCGTAACGTGCGCATTGGCCCGGGCGGTGGTGAAGTGCTCGACGACGAGCCGCAGGATTCCATTGCAAGCTAATTCCATGCCTGGCGGCACCCATGTTTGAACGTACCCGGAAGGGTGAAAACGCACTGCTGATTCAACCGTACCGTCCGGGGATGCAAGACCCGACGTTGTTGGAAGAATTCATCGAGCTTGCCCGCTCAGCGGGTGCCACCGTGGTGGGAACGATCAATGCGCGTGTCGAACGCGCCAGTCCTTCGCATTACATCGGCAGCGGCAAACTGGTCGAAGTCAAGGACGCCTGCGAAGCAACAGGCGCCGATCTGGTGCTGGTAAATCATGCACTGACGCCCGGGCAAGAACGCAATCTCGAAAAAGACCTGGGTCGCCGCGTGGTGGATCGGAGCGGTTTGATTCTGGATATTTTCGCGCAGCGTGCGGCATCGCATGAGGGCAAGTTGCAAGTCGAACTCGCGCAGTTGAAACACATGGCAACCCGCCTGATCCGCGGTTGGACCCATCTTGAACGCCAGCGTGGTGGTTCAATTGGCTTGCGCGGTCCCGGCGAAACGCAGCTGGAAACCGATCGGCGCCTGCTGCAAAAGCGCGTTGAAATGCTGCAATCGCGCCTGGAAAAAGTGGAAGTGCAGCGCACCCAGATGCGGCGCGCGCGCATCCGCAGCGAATTGCCGCGCGTCGCGCTGGTCGGCTACACCAACGCCGGCAAGTCGACGCTGTTCAACGCGCTGACCGGCGCCGACGCCTACGCCGCGGACCAGCTGTTCGCCACCCTCGACCCGACCGTGCGCCGCATCGAGCTCCCCGGCGGCGGCGTGGTGCTCGCCGATACCGTCGGCTTCGTCCGCGACCTGCCGCACGAACTCGTCGCCGCGTTCCGTTCCACCCTGAGCGAGGCGCGCGAAGC
>CAZPCE010000104.1:1157-9601 GCA_964584915.1 uncultured Arenimonas sp.
CGCTCGCTTGCGCAACGCGATTCCCCGCGTGGCACTGGTGGGCTACACCAATGCCGGCAAGTCGACTTTGTTTAATACCTTGTCGGGTTCCGGGGTTTATGTCGCCGACAAATTATTTGCCACGCTCGATCCCACGGTACGCCGGCTGGATATCGCCGGAGGTTCCAGCCTGGTGCTATCGGACACGGTCGGGTTCGTCCGGGATTTGCCCCATGATCTGATTGCCGCCTTTCGTTCGACCTTGTCGGAAGCGCGCGATGCCGACCTTCTGTTGCACGTAGTGGATGCTGCCGATCCATTGCGCGACGAGCGCATTGAACAAGTGGATGCCGTCCTGGCCGAGATTGGTGCCGGCGACATTCCGCAATTACTCGTTTTCAACAAGATTGACCGTCTGGAAGATACCTCGGCACGCCACGACATTCCTGGCCAAGGCCATGAACGTTTCTGGCTCTCCGCAAAAACGGGCGATGGCGTTGAATCATTGCGGCAGGCATTGGGTACGCGCTTCTCGCAACAACGTTACCTGACAACGCTGCAACTGCCGCCTGACCAGGGGCGCCTTTACTCCCGCCTGTATGCGGCGGGTGCCATCGTCGGGGAAACCAGCGACGAGCATGGCTGGCAGCTTGAAATCGACATGCCGCTGGCGCAAGCAGAGCGCATGGCAGTCGAGCCGGGCGGACATTTTTTGCAGGAGGCCTTGCTTGTTGGCCTTCTTGACCCCAATTACAATCCTTAATCACTAGAAAAGCGGTCAAGACCGCAGCGAACGGAGTTGGCATGGCCTGGAATACGCCCGGTAAAGGCAGCGGTAGCCCCAAAAATACTGGTAACCCGATGGAAGACCTGTTGAACCGGATAAAGGATGGTTTCAATGGCCGTGGCGGTTCTTCGGGCTCGGGCCCGATGCCTATCATTCTCGGTTTGCTGGTCGTGTTGGTCGTGTTTAACAGTTTCAAGTTGATTGATGAACGGCAGCGCGGCGTTGTTTTGCGCTTTGGTGCTTTTGATCGTGTGATGCAGCCTGGTGCGAACTGGAAATTCCCCTGGCCGATTGAAACGGCCTATGTGGTGGATGCCACCAAGATCGAAGAACTGAAGGATTCGGTCAGCGTGTTGACCAAGGACGAGAATATCGTCGAGATCGAATTCAACGTTCAATACCAGATCAGCAACCCGCGACTGTATTTGTTCGGTTTCCGCGACAGCGTCGACGCCAATAACCAGCAAGGCGTAGAAACCCTGCGTCATTCGGCTGAAAGCGCAGTACGTGAAGTGGTTGGTAACAACACGATGGACAAAGTGTTGTTCGAGCGCAGCCAGCTGGCGGTCGAAGCGCAAAAGCATTTGCAGGAAACACTGAATTTATACAAGACCGGCTTGACCGTGTCTCAATTTACCCTGCCCAGCGCACGTCCGCCGGAAGAAGTGAAACAGGCGTTCGACGATGCCATCAGCGCACGCGAAAACAAGAACCAGCTTGAAAGCGAAGCCAGGGCCTACGCCAGCAAAGTCGTGCCGGAAGCCAAGGGTGTCGCTGCGCGAATCAAGGCCGAATCGGAAGGCTATAAAGCTTCCATGATCGCTAAAGCGGAAGGTGATGCCAAACGTTTCAGTTTGTTGGTCGAACAATACCGCAAGGCGCCTGAAGTCACCCGCAAGCGCCTGTACCTTGAAACCATGCAGGAAGTACTTTCGAAGAACCAGAAAGTGGTTTCCGGACGCGACAATAATGTTTTCTATCTGCCGTTGAACGGAACCGGCATGCCGAGTCCGGAATCGGCGGCAACCCGCATGCCGGCGGTGCAAGCGGTGATCGACAATGCTGCGGATAATAAAGTTGAGCGTTCGCCTCGTCGCGAAGGCCGGGAAGGAAATCGATAATGCGCAATCTCACCAACGTATTGATCTTTGCGGCATTGGTAATACTGGGCTTGTTCAGTAGTGCCTATATCGTCAAGGAAAATGAAACCGCCATCGTGCTGAATCTGGGCAAGGTGGTTCGAAGCGATATCAAGCCCGGCCTGCATTTCAAATGGCCCCTGGTCGAGGAAGTTCGCAAGTTTGATCGCCGTATCCTGAATATGGAAGACAAGCCGATGCGTTATTTGACGGCCGAGAAAAAGGACGTGGAAATCGATTTCTTCGTGAAATGGCAGATCAAGAACGTGACGACTTTCTACAAGGCGTCCAGCGGCGGTGATGAAGATGCGGCCAAACAGCGCTTGCTGCCGATCGTGAAAAGCGCCCTGAATAACGAAATCAATCAACTTACCCTGTCGCAGGTAGTCTCCAGCGGCCGTTCCAATTTGACCGGCCGTTTGCTGAAGGACATTAATCTCGGCGCCAGTACGCTGGGTGTTGAAGTGCTTGATGTTCGCATCAAGCGCATTAACCTGCCGCAGGAAGGCGACATTCTGAAATCGGTATTCAACCGCATGCGTGCAGAACGGACGCAAGTGGCATCGCGTTTGCGTGCCGAAGGTGCGCAGGGTGCGAATGCGATTCGTGCCGGTGCGGACCGCGATACCCAGGTGATCCTTGCGAACGCCGAGCGTGAAGCCCAGACCCTGCGTGGTGAAGGCGATGCGGAAGCGGCCTCGGTTTCGGCTGCGGCCTATAACCAGGATGCCGAGTTCTATGGCTTTTACCGCAGCATGGAGGCCTATCGCGCCACCATGTCGGACGGCAAAACCGTGATGGTGCTCGATCCGGATTCGGAGTTCCTGAAATACTTCGGTAACCAGCGCAAATAGAGATGCAATGGGCGGATTTGCTGGCTGCGCTGGCTTTGGTGCTTATTCTGGAAGGACTGCTTTTGTTCGCGGCTCCTAAAACCTGGAAGCGGATGGTTGCGCAGTTGCTACCCCAGCCCGAGCGCCAGCTCAGTGCGGTTGGCGGATTTATGGTGATTGCAGGCCTGATCGCGCTGTATTTCATTCGTGGCGGCTGATTGGCATGAAATAAAACCTGCAAAAGCCGACAAATTAAAGGATAATTTCACAAAGCCGGGGGCCATCCACCGGCTTTTTCTGTGTCTGGGTTTCAGTTCTGGAGATTTTTATGGGTCAGTCGGTAGTGGTATTGGGCGCTCAATGGGGCGATGAAGGCAAAGGCAAAATCGTCGATTTGCTGACCGAGAAAATTGGCGCCGTCGTGCGCTTTCAAGGTGGGCATAACGCCGGCCACACCTTGGTGATTGGTGGCAAGAAAACCGTGCTGCACCTGATTCCGTCCGGCATCTTGCGTGCCGACACGCTCTGTCTGATCGGTAACGGCGTCGTGCTTTCGCCCGCCGCGCTGAAAAAAGAAATTGCCGAACTCGAAGCCACCGGTGTCGATGTGCGCTCGCGTTTGAAAATCAGCCCGGCTACGCCCTTGATCATGCCTTACCACATTGCGCTCGACCAGGCTCGCGAAAAAGCGGCTGGCGGCAAAGCCATCGGTACCACCGGCCGCGGCATCGGTCCTGCCTATGAAGATAAAGTCGCGCGTCGCGGCATCCGCGTCGCCGATCTGAAATATCCCGTCGAGCTCGCCGAAAAACTGCAAAGCGCACTCGATTATCACAACTTCGTGCTGACCAAGTATCTCGGCGTCGAAGCGGTCGATTTCCAGCAGACCTACGATGAAGCACTGGCTTTCGGCGAATACGTCGAACCGATGAAAACCGACATTGCCGGCCTGTTGCACGACTTGCGCAAGCAGGGCAAGAAAGTGATGTTCGAAGGCGCCCAAGGATCGTTGCTCGATATCGATCACGGTACTTACCCTTATGTCACCTCGTCGAACACCACCGTCGGTGGCGCACTCGCCGGTACCGGCGTCGGAGCCGATTCGATCGACTATGTGCTCGGCATCGCGAAGGCCTATGCCACGCGCGTCGGTGGCGGTCCGTTCCCGACCGAATTGCATGATGAAACCGGTGAAGACATCCGCAAGCGCGGTCAGGAATTCGGCGCGACTACCGGCCGTCCACGTCGTTGCGGCTGGATCGATATCGTCGCCTTGAAACGCGCCGTGGCGATCAATGGTATTTCCGGCTTGTGCATCACCAAGCTCGATATTCTCGACGGCATGCCATCGCTGAAAATGTGCATCGCCTACAAGTACCACGGCAAGCAAAGCGAGTACGCACCGCTGGATGCGCAGGGTTGGGATCAATGCGAACCGGTCTATCTGGAGTTCCCGGGCTGGAACGAAACCACCGCCGGCATTACCGAATGGGAAAAACTTCCGCCCGCCGCCCGTGCCTATTTGCGGGCACTGGAAGAATTGTCGGGTTGCCCGCTGGCCATTGTTTCTACCGGTCCAGATCGTGACGCGACAATCATTTTGCAAGATCCGTTTGCCTGATAAGCTTTTCGAAAGCCACAAAAAAAGCCGGAGCGATCCGGCTTTTTTTGTTTCGCAGGAGGGCCCTTGGGCCCAACCGGTCGCCCGCAAGCGGCCCCCTACGTTTTTTATGCTGCTTCGGCTTTGTCCAACGCCTTGCGCGGGCCATTCAACAATGCAAAACGCACGTGCTCGATCACCAGGTCGATTTCGGCGGAAGTGATGTTGAAATGCGGAGTAAAGCGCAGCGAGTTCACGCCGCCATGAATCACGCCGATACCGCGTTCGCGCATGAATTCTTCGGTTGAATTGACGCCGAAACATTTGAAGCTTGGGTCGAGTTCGCAGCTGAACAACAAACCGGTGCCTTGCACCTTGGTGATCAGGCCGCCAAGTTCGTCTTTCAGCTTGTTGAGTTTTTCCAGCACTTCAACGCCCTTGTTGCGGATGTTGGCGCGAATTTCCGGAGTCAATGCGTTCAACACGGTCGAGGCGATATCCATCGCACGCGGATTGCCGGTCATCGTGTTGCCGTAAATACCCTTGCGATACAAGCCGGCAGCGCGTTCGTTGACCGCGAGAATCGAAAGCGGATACTGACCGCCGTTCAATGCCTTGGAATAGGTTTCCATATCCGGTGCTTCCATGCCTTCAAAGCCCGGGTAATCGATGATCGACAACACGCCATGGGCACGCAGACCAGCCTGGATTGAATCCACCAGCAGCACAGTGCCATGGGCCTTGGTCAGTTCGCGGGCAGCGGCATAAAAAGCCGGCGGTACCGCGCGACCTGGATCGCCTTCACCCATGACAGGTTCGAGGAACATTGCTTCGATATGCCAGCCTTTGGTTTCCGCATCGGCGAATACCTGCTTCAACGCTTCAATCGAATACGGTTCGATCGTGATCAATGAATCTTCATTGCGGAAGCTGGCCAAGTGCTGTTCGTAAGCTTTGCGGCTCGAATCGGAATAGATCGCAGGGCGTTCGGTACGGCCATGGAAAGCACCTTTGACCGCAATGCGTTTGATGGTGCGGCCAGCATGTGCACCACCAACATCGGTCATGGTTTTTGCATTGACGTCGGCAATACGGCAAGCGAGGGAAACCGATTCAGAACCGGAATTCAGCGCCAGAAATTTTACATAAGGGCAGTTGTTGCCGCGGGTATGTCCAATTTCCTTTCGCAATGCGCGGGCGACGCGCAGATGCGACAGGCTTGGCGACATCACGTTGGCCATCACTTGCGGCTTGCTCATCGTATCGATCACGTTGGCAGGCGTGTGGCCGAAGCCGAGCATGCCGTAACCACCGGAATCATGCAGCACACGGCCTTTCAGCGTGATCACCCAAGGGCCACGGGCAGTCAGGGCGATGTAAGGGTTCACTGCATCTTCGGCATAGAAATTCACGAAGCCGCCTTGGGTCGCATTGATTTGCGCCTGTTCGTCGGCATCGATCAATTCGGCGAATTCACCTTGCAGTTCTGCGAATAAATCGGCAGCTGCCTGTGCGGCTTCGGTAATTTCCGGGAACTGCGAGCTCAAACGAAGCAGCGTGGCGTCATCCAGGCCGAGAGTGCGAACAACACCGGCGCGGGCGCGTAAGGGTTTCAGAATATCGAGAACGGTCATGGGCTACTCCTGCTGCTACGAAAGGATCTGCCGGAAAACGAAAAATGCGCAGGGGGTTCCCCGCGCAGATGTTTTCAAGCAAATCAATGATTAAGCTGGCATTTTAGCATGCCAAAATCGCCGATATAACCCCCTGAAAAGCCCGTAGGAGGGCCCTTGGGCCCGATGGCCAGTCTGGCAGGTTGCCCGCAAGCGGCCTCCTGCGGGATTCATTGGCTACAATACGCGACCCCATCGAGACCCCAGATGAAAAAATCGGATTTCCACTTCGATCTACCCCCGGAGCTTATCGCCCAGGCGCCCTTGCCCGAGCGCTCGGCCAGCCGCCTCTTGGTCGTGCCCGGCGACGGTGATTTCATCGATAAAAACGTACGGGATCTGCCCGAATTTCTGCAATCGGGCGATTTATTGATATTCAACGATACGCGGGTTATTCCGGCCCGTTTGTATGGCCAGAAGGAATCCGGCGGCCGCGTTGAAATATTGCTGGAGCGGATTACCAGCGCGCACGAGGTAAGGGCGCAGGTGGGTGCCAGCAAATCACCGAAACCCGATTCGAAAATCACGCTGGATGAAGGCACCGAAATTACCGTGCTGGGGCGTGATGGCGAATTTTACCGTCTACGTTTTGAGACCACCGAGCCACTCGAAAAGGTGTTGCTGCGGGCAGGCCGCATGCCGTTGCCGCCTTACATTCAGCGCGATGCCGACATCACCGACGATGTGCGCTATCAAACCGTTTTCGCAAAACAACCGGGAGCCGTCGCGGCGCCTACGGCAGGATTGCATTTCGATGAAGAATTGTTGGCTAGCCTGAAAAATATGGGTGTGGAGTTCGGCCACATTACCTTGCATGTCGGCGCCGGTACGTTCCAGCCGATGCGAAGTGAAACGATTCAAGAGCACACCATGCATCGCGAATGGCTGAATGTCGGTGCCGAGCTGTGCGCGCAAA
This sequence comes from uncultured Arenimonas sp., assembly GCA_964584915.1. Taxonomy (GTDB): domain Bacteria; phylum Pseudomonadota; class Gammaproteobacteria; order Xanthomonadales; family Xanthomonadaceae; genus Arenimonas. The sequence continues at coordinate 8,085 of CAZPCE010000104.1, forward strand.
TTGCAAAAACACGCGCCCGAGGTGGCCGCGTGATTGCCGTCGGTACGACCGTCGTACGCGCGCTCGAAACGGCGTATCGAGACGGCGAAGTAAGACCCTATGCCGACGACACCCAGATTTTCATTTTCCCCGGCGTCAAAGTGAAATCGGTCGATGCGATGGTGACCAATTTTCATTTGCCGGAAAGTACCCTGATGATGCTGGTGTCGGCCTTTGCCGGTCGCGACCGCATTTTGGCGGCGTATCAACATGCCATTGAAAAACGCTACCGGTTTTTTTCCTATGGCGATGCGATGCTGTTGTATCCGCAAAAACAATAAACAAATTAAAGAGTGCAAATAAAAACATGAGTCGCATGCGTTTTGAAAAATTTGCTTCCAGCGGAAAAGCACGCCGCGGTCGCCTGCATTTTCCGCGTGGAACCGTGGAAACACCTGCTTTCATGCCGGTCGGCACCTACGGTACGGTGAAAGCCATGCTGCCGGAATCGTTGAAAGAAATCGGCGCCGAAATCATTCTTGGCAATACCTTTCATCTGTACTTGCGACCCGGACTGGAAGTCATCGCGGCACACGAAGGTCTGCACGGCTTTTGTAAATGGGACAAGCCGATTCTGACCGATTCGGGCGGCTTCCAGGTTTTCTCTTTGGCCAAGCGCCGCAAGATTACCGAGCAGGGCGTAACGTTTGCATCGCCCACCGATGGCGCCAAGGTATTTCTTGGCCCGGAAGAAAGCATGCATATCCAGAAAGTGCTGAACTCCGACATCGTGATGATTTTCGATGAGTGCCCGCCGTATCCGGCCACCGAAATCGTCGCGAAAAAATCGATGGAGTTGAGTCTGCGTTGGGCCGAGCGTTCCAAGAAAGCACATGAGGGCAACGATGCAGCACTGTTCGGAATCGTGCAGGGCGGGGTCTATCCCGATTTGCGCACGCATTCGGCGGAGGGTTTGAAACAACTGGATTTTGACGGTTATGCCGTCGGGGGGCTGGCGGTTGGCGAACCACCCGAAGAGCGTGAGCGCACATTGGAAGCCATCTGCCCGCAATTGCCGGAAGACAAGCCGCGCTATCTGATGGGTGTAGGCAAACCTGAAGATATCGTCGAAGCCGTCGCACGCGGTATCGACATGTTCGATTGCGTGATGCCGACGCGCAACGCGCGTAACGGCCACTATTTCACGCATTTCGGCCAAGTAAGAATCCGCAATGCGCAGTATGAAAAAGATTTGCAGCCGATCGAGCCCGGCTGTGCCTGCTACACCTGTCGTACTGGCTATACCCGGGCTTATCTGCGCCATTTGGACCGCTGCAATGAAATTCTGGCCTCGATGCTGGCTACCATCCACAACCTGCACTACTACCAGGAATTGATGCGGGAAATCCGCGCGGCGATTGAATTGGGCCGTTTCGAGCAGTTCCGGGCCGAGTTTTACGCATTGAGGCGGCTTGAAAACCCTTAAACCGGCGCCCAGATCCCTGTAATCCATGCGTTAGGCCGGGGGCTCTGGCATA
>CAZPCE010000105.1:0-9536 GCA_964584915.1 uncultured Arenimonas sp.
GCCCGAATACGATTTCTGGTTCACGCGTTTGATGTACGACTCCGGCGACTGGGATGTGGACCAGCGCATGCCGGCCAATATAATTACTTCGCTAATCGATTACACGACGCTGCGGGTAGATCCGAAAGAACACGTGATTGCTTTATCCGACCCGAAAATGCGGACGGCGCCGTTCTGTTATCTGGCCGGACACAAGCTGGTCGAATTCAACGCCGACGAACGCCGCAATTTCGAGGCCTATGTGCGTAACGGCGGTTTCGTTTTCGTCGATGACTGCAATCACGACATCGACGGCTTGTTTGCGAAATCGTTCGAGGCCCAGATGACCTCGATCTTCGGTGCCAGCGCATTGAAAAAACTGCCGAAGAAACATCCGCTTTACAGCAGTTTTTTCACCTTCGACGAATTGCCCACCACGGGCTTCGAATTGAACGGCTGGGGCGACGACATCGTTCACGATTACTTGAAAGGCATCGAAATCAACGGACGCCTTGGCGTTCTTTACAGCAACAAGGATTACGGCTGCGAGTGGGATTACGACTGGCGCAATAAACGCTTTCTCGCCGAAGACAACACCAAGCTTGCAGTCAACATCGTGATGTACGCACTAAATAATTAGCAGGTGGGACCGACGGAAGTCGGGACACCAAATCAGCAAGGATTGATTCAGATGAATAGTAGTGAAGCCGAAATAAAAGAACGACTGTCGCAACTTGGCAGCCTGAAATCCGCGATCGCCAACGCGATCGTCGGGCAGGAAGACGTGATCGAACAATTGCTGATCGGCTTGCTGGCCGGTGGCCACTGTCTGCTAGAGGGCGTTCCCGGCTTGGGCAAGACCTTGCTCGTACGTTCACTTGGACAAGCAATGGACCTGGAATTCAGACGCATCCAATTCACGCCGGATTTGATGCCAAGCGATATTCTCGGCACCGAAATCCTCGAAGAAGACCACGGCACCGGCAAACGTCATTTCAAATTCCAGCAAGGCCCGGTGTTCACCAATTTATTGTTGGCGGATGAATTGAATCGTACGCCGCCGAAAACCCAGGCCGCATTGCTCGAGGCAATGCAGGAACATACCGTCAGCTACGCCGGCGTCACGCATGTGTTACCGGATCCTTTCTTTGTGCTGGCAACGCAGAATCCACTCGAGCAGGCCGGTACCTATCCGCTGCCGGAAGCGCAGCTCGATCGTTTCCTGCTGCATGTTCGCGTTGATTATCCGAGCGAAGCCGAAGAACGCTCGATCCTGCAACAAACCACCGGCGTGAAAGCGGCCGTGGTACCACAGGTAATGCAGGCCGACACGATTCGCTCACTGCAAAAGCTGGTGCGCGAAGTGCATGTCAGCGACGATTTGCTGAACTGGATCAACCGGATCGTGCGGGCCAGCCGGCCACAGGAAAGCGGCTCGAAAGAAATACAATCCTGGGTGAAGTGGGGCGCCGGTCCACGTGCCGGCCAGGCATTGGTATTGGCATCGAAAGCACGCGCGTTGATTCAGGGTCGTTTCGCCGCGACCCGCGACGATGTGAAAGCGCTCGCCGCTCCCGTGCTGCGTCATCGCCTATTGCTGACCTTCGTCGCCGAAGCCGAACAAAAATCGGCCGACGATGTCGTCGCCGTGTTGTTGAATTCGGTGCCGTTTCCGGCGTGATGCATAAACCATGAGTTCCGACCTGATTCCCGCCGATGTACGTGCACGCCTGAAGGCTTTTCGCCTGCAGGCACGTCGCATATCCGGCGCCCAGGGAATTGGCCAGCATCAAAGCCGCAGTCGCGGCGCGGGTCTGGAATTCGCGCAGTACCGCGCATATGAGCCCGGCGATGAGCCGCGACAAATCGATTGGAAACTGTATGCCCGCTCCGACAAATTTTTCGTGCGCGAAGCGGAACGCGACAGCCCGCTGATTGTCTGGTGCCTGATCGACGCGACTGCTTCGATGGCACAAAGCGATGCCGCGCGTCCCGAATGGAGCCGGCTGCAAGCCGCGAAGGCCTTGACCGCTTGCGTGATCGAGCTGGCTTTGAAACAGGGTGATCGATTCGGTTTGATCGCGGTGAATGACAAAGGCCTCGTCGTGGTGAATGCCGGCAGCGGCACTCGGCATCGTGATCAATGTCTCCTCGAATTGCATAAACTCAAGGCGCAAGGCCACTGGCCGAATGAATCACAATGTCGCCCGATCTGGGAACGTATCGGCGCGAATACCTTGGTGCTGTTGCTGAGCGACGATTACGACGAAGCCTGCGTATCGCTGGCCGAACGTCTGGCCGTGGCAAGACGCGAAGTGCTCAGCGTACAAATTCTTACCGCCGAAGAACGCGACTTCCCGTTCCAGGGCGGCCACCGTTTTCGCGATGCCGAAACCGAGACCGAGTTGCTGACCGATGCGGCAGCATCACGCGCCGGATTCATCGAACAATTTTCTGCGGCAAAACGCATGCTGGCCGCGCGCTTCGCCGCCAGCGGCATCAATCACATCGACTATATTCTTGACCAGCCACTGGATGCGCCACTGCGAAAATTCTTCCTGCCGCGCACTTCGCGCCATCAGGAGCGCGTGTGAGTTTCGCCCTACTCGTACCCGCTGCACTGGCGGCTCTGGCTGCCTTGCTGATACCGCTGCTGATCCATCTCAGCCGACGCTCGGAACAACGGCCAACCGACTTTGCCGCGCTTCGCTGGATTTCCGCACAATTGCGGCCACGCCGGAAACTGGTATTCCAGGAAATCCTGCTATTGCTATTGCGTTTGTTGCTGCTGATTGCACTCGCACTTTTCCTGGCCAAGCCGGTCTCCATGCATGCGACATCACCGGCGCATTGGGTCGTGGTCGTGCCGGGCGCCGAAATCAATGGATCGAATGATTACCCTCCGGGCAAAAAATCGGAATGGCACTGGCTGACTCCCGGCTTTCCCGATTTCGAAGGAAAACCGGCCACCACGAATGTGAACATCGGCAGTTTGCTACGCGAACTCGATGCGCAACTTCCGTCTAATGCCTCGCTGACGCTTATCGTACCCGAACATATTTCGGGCCTCGATGGCGAGCGAATCCGGCTAAGCCGCAAAGTCGAATGGCACATTGTTCCGGGCACGATGCCGGCAATATCGATTGCCGAAAGCAATCAACCGGTTCGACTGGCCATCCGCTACGACGAAGCGCATACCGACGCTTCGATTTATTTCCGTGCCGCACAGATCACATGGCAAGCCGAGCGGAAAGCCTCCGAAAAAGATCCGTCCGATGCCGCAAGCATTTCCTCGGCGTTGAAACCCGATCGCAATGCTCTGGTCTGGCTTGCTGCCGGTGAATTGCCCATCGCTATTCGCGACTGGGTCAACAAGGGCGGCACGATCATCGTGTTGAACGAAACCCTCGCTCCCGAAACAAAATCCGGCGTGCCGGTTTGGCGCAACGAACAAGGCAAGGTCTTGGCACGCGCCGCATCGATGGGGCAAGGCCGCATCCTGCAATGGCAACAGGTCTTGAAACCCGATGCGATGCCGGAATTGCTCGACGCGGGTTTTCCCGCTCATCTGCAAGCCTTGTTGCAATCGAGACCCTCCGCGCCAACACGTGCACTGGCAGCATCGCAAGCGCCCTTGACCGGCGCGAGGGCTTTCCCCGAAGCACCAGCTTCATTGCAAATCTGGTTTGCCTTGTTGATTGCATTCTTGTTCCTGCTGGAAAGATGGTTGGCGAATGCCTCGCGCCGCTGGAGCGCAGCATGAACGCCATCCCTCTGGTTCGACAATGGCAAAGCGCCGCAAAGAACCGGCGATTCCTGATTTCACTGTTGCTCGGTTTGCCGATGGTGCCGGCGATTTACTTGCTGGCGGCGCATTATCTATCCACTCCGCCGGCGATGATGATCGCGCTCGTCGCGATGATCGTCGTTACACTCTTTGCCCTGCGTTCCATCAGGACGTTCAACGATGCCTGGTTGATACGGCAACTCGATACTCGTTTGCGTAATCTTGAAGACAGCAGCGATTTGTTGTTCAAACAATCCGCCGATGTTTCCGCCTTGCAAAACCTCCAACGCGAACGCATAGAGCAGCGGGTTGCGGAAACGGGCACTCTCGATCTTGGTGAAGCCTGGCCGTGGAAAAAACTTGCCCTGTCATTTGCGATTGCGACCGGCCTTGGCGTGCTGTCGATTTTTTTGCCGACCGGCAATTCCAGCACGGTTCATACCGTCATAAACGATGTTGCGCCTCTATCGTCTGTTGCAACACCGATCAAACTGGTCGAACAAACCGTCAATATCCGCGCCCCGGCCTATACCGCTTTGCCGGCACGCAACGAAAAAACGCTGCAACTCAAATTTCCCGAAGGTTCGAGCTTGGGCTGGAACCTGAAATTCAATCCGGAACCGGCATCGGTAAATTTGCTATTCCATGACGGCAGTCGATTAGCCTTGAAGAAAAATGGCGACAACTGGCAAGCGTCAAAAGTCTTGTTGCAATCGAGCCTGTATCGCCTGCAAGTCAACAATGCGCCATTGAACGACGACAAGCTTTATCGTCTCGATGCGATCAAGGACCTCGCACCGCAAATCAGGGTAATCCAGCCGGACCGAAATCTGAGTCTCGTCGAATTGGGCCAGACCGATTGGCCCTTGAGTTTCGAAGCCGAAGACGACTATGGTTTGGCTTCAGCGCAACTGCGCATCCAGCTCGCACAGGGCAGTGGTGAAAACATCAAATTCACCGAGCAGACCCGGAGCATTGCAGGCCAGGGTAGCCGTTCGCGAAAACGCTTTGCACAAACGCTTGATCTGTCAGCGCTCGGCGTTGGCCCCGGCGATGACGTGATCGTGCAATTCAGCATCAGCGACCAGCGCACGCCTCAGGCCAACATCACGCGCAGTTCGAGTTTTATCCTGCGCTGGCCGCCGGAGGATAGTGTCGAAACCACGGGGGTCGAAGGCATGGTGCAGAAAGCGATTCCGGCCTACTTCCGCAGCCAACGACAAATCATCATCGATACCGAGAAGCTGCTCGCGGAAAGAAAAAAATACACGGCCGAAAACTTCGCGATTCAATCCGACACGATCGGCGTTGACCAACGCATCCTGCGTCTTCGCTACGGTCAATTCCTCGGCGAAGAAGCCGAAGGCGGCCGCGACGAAAGCGCATCGCCATCGGCAAAGGAAGGCAAGGACGAGCACGACGAGCATGCCGGCGAGCCACCGAAAAAGCCGACGACTTCCGCCGACAGCAATCTTGCGATTGCGGCCGAGTTTGGCCACGTGCACGATATCGCCGAAGCCGCGACCTTGCTCGATCCAAAAACGAAATCCCTGCTGCGCTCCGCGCTGAATGAAATGTGGCAGGCAGAATTGAATCTGCGGCAAGGCCAACCAAAACAGGCGCTACCTTATGAATATCGCGCGCTCGCCTTCATCAAGAAAGTGCAGCAGGCCGACCGCATCTATCTCGCCCGCGTCGGCCTGGAATTGCCGCCGATTGATGAAAGCCGCCGCCTCAGCGGTGATCGCAGTTCCGTCAGGAACCGCAATGATGTTTTGCAGGCGGCGGATAATGAAGACCTCGCATTGATGAAGTTCTGGCAATCGCTGAATCAGCTTGAATGGGGTTCCGGCAGTCGATATGGCGCGATTCCGGATTTCGCTGCGTTGCGCAACTGGATTCGCGAACATCCATCGCGCTCGCCCGATTCCCTGGGATTGCTGGCGGCCGTGGACGCACTGGAAAAACAACCCGGATGCCGCGCCTGTCTCGCGGAAATGAAAGCGCAGCTCTGGCCGATGCTGCCGAAGCCGCCCGCCATTCCGCAGCAGCGAACGCTTCCCGATCCCGGTGCGCAAAGATATCTGGATGCATTGCGGCAGGAGCGCAAACCATGACGATGAATGGTGTTTGCGCCGCCTTATTGGTGCTGGCGGTGCTGCTGGGTTCCGCTCGATATTTGCTCGCGTTATCGCGCAGCGAAGTATCGCGCCGACCGAAACGTTGGCGCGTGTCGGCGATTTTGGTCTTGCAGATTGCCAGTGCGATCTGGCTGTATCTCACGCTATTCCCGCCACCGACATTTACCGCTGCCGAGCGGCTGGTTATTCTGACGGCGCATGCCGATAAATCGAATGCCGCCATCAACGGACGCGTATTGGCATTGCCTGAAGCAATGCCATCAACGAACACGGAACGGGTTCCGGACCTGGCGACGGCACTGCGACGTTATCCCGGCGTTGATCGTTTGCAGATTGTCGGCGACGGTTTGAAACTTCGCGATCGTGACGCGGCACGTGGCTTGTCGATCGAATTCGATCCTTCGCCATTGGCGCGCGGTCTGGTCGAGTTATCGCTGCCGGAAAAAATATCGGGCGGCGCGCGTTGGCAGCTGCGAGGTCGCATCCATCAAATCGATAATGCACGTGTCGAATTGCTGGACCCGGGCAAGGCTGTCGCTGCAAGCGCGCAGATCGACGCCGATGGGTATTTCCTGCTTGCCGATACCGCGCGTACTGCCGGGCTTGCGATGTACCAACTGCGGATTCTGGATGACCGCAAACAAATCGTTGATACCGTGAAGCTGCCTTTGAATATCGTGCAGGAAAAGCCGCTGCGGGTATTAAGCCTGTCCGGCGGCCCGAATCCCGAATTGAAATATCTGCGCCGCTGGGCATTGGATGCCGGTGTGGAATTGCAGAGCCAGGTGAACCTGAGCGCCGGCGTGCAAATGAACAGCGCCGCCATTTCCTTGACCGCAAACAGCCTGAAAGATACCGATTTATTGATTCTCGACGAACGCGCCTGGTCTATGATGAATCGTGGCAGCAAACAATCGGTGATCGATGCGTTAAGAAACGGCATCGGCGTGTTATTGCGGATTACCGGGCCGATAGCCGTCAATGATCGCAACGATTTGCGAACGCTGGGATTCGCCGTGAACGATGCAAATCTCGTGCAAAGCGTCCAACTCGATTCGGGCATCGACAAGAAATCGAGGCCGACACTGACTCGGCGACCACTGCAAATTACCAGCCGTGACGGCGTTACCTTGTTGCGCGATGAGGGCAAGAATCCGCTTGCCATATGGCGCGCCGAAGGCCGCGGCCGGATCGGCTTGATCTGGCTGACCGATAGCTACAAATTGGTATTGAGCGGCGATGGCAGTCGTCACGGGCAAATCTGGCACGATGCCGTTTCAACCCTGGCCCGCACGCGAGATGAAAACACGGTGTATCTGCGCGACCGTAACGCAGTCATCAACGAACGTGCGGTGCTTTGCAATCTCGCAGCGAAAACCTATGTGCAGGATCCGGTTTCGGGAATCACCTATCTGGATCCGGATACCGCATCCGGATCGAAAAAATGTGCAGCCTTTTGGCCAGGAAATCCCGGCTGGCATCTGGTTGTTACCGATACGCAGGAACTGCCTTTTTATGTACGCGATGCCAATGAAATACCCGGCATAAAAGCCAACGAAATGCGCGAATCCACTTTGTTATTGGCGGCAAAACATGCCTCTGAAAAAAATACCCACCGCGTTCCGGTGCCCGGTTCGCCCTGGCCGTGGTTTTCGGGCTGGTTGTTGTTTACCGCTTTGTTGTGGCTGCTGGAAAGATCGAAACTCGGTACTCAGTGAAGCAGTGTCGTTATTTCTTTCGCCGCAGCTTCTATGCCCAGCCAATCCGATTTGGCCAATCGCTCCGGCGTTGTCAGCCAGGAACCGCCGACGCAAAGCACATTGTTCAAGCGCAAATAATCCGGAGCGGTTTTTGATGTGATACCGCCTGTCGGGCAGAACACGACATCGGAAAACGGGCCGGCGAATGCCGACAACAAGGCGGGGCCACCGGCCTGCGCCGCCGGGAAAAACTTGAAACAACTCAAGCCAAATTGCAGGCCTTGCATCAATTCCGATGCGGTGGCGATGCCGGGCAGGTAAGGCAGGTTGCCGTACTGTGCGGCGGAGATCAGTGACGGCGTAATGCCCGGTGATACTGCAAACGCGGCGCCCATATTCGTTACGGTTTCCATCTGTCTTGTTGTCAGCACCGTGCCGGCGCCGATAGCGATATTGGGTGATGCCTCGATCATCGCCTTCAGTGCATCCATCGCAATGCCGTTTCGCAGCGTGACTTCGATCACTTCGATTCCACCGCGCGCCAGCGCCTTTGCCACCTGCACCGCTTCCTCGACACTGCCTGGCGTATATACCGGAATCACCGTCGCGCGCGCCATGATTTCACGCATGCGGCTGTCAGCGTCGGACATCGTAACGTTCCTGTGCCACGCAGGCGGCGACATCATCGACACCGAGCAAATTGAAATCGCCGGGCACCGAATGTTTCAAAGCGGCAGCGGCCAAGCCGAAACACAATGCCTGCTTGTCACCCATGTTGACGATCAAGCCATGCAGTACGCCGGCGGCGAATGCGTCGCCCGCGCCGATTCGATCGACGATTGAGGTCAGTTCAATCGCAGGTGCGCTATGTACTTGTCCGTCGCGAGTCACCATCATTGCCGAGAGCGAATGATGATCGACGCTGTGTTGTACACGAATCGTAGTGGTGAATTTTTGCAGATGCGGAAACGCGTTGAACGCAGCGCTTGCCGCCGATTGGATTTGCATTTCGGTATTGGATTCGGCGAAATCCGTTTCGAGTACGACGGCCATATCGCGATGATCGGCGAACATCAGATCGGCTTCAGCCATGATCTGCCTCAGGATCGTCGGTGCATGGCCTTGCCAGGCCTGCCAGAGTTTCGGCCGGAAATTTCCGTCGAACGACACTTTCAAGCCGAGCTTCCGTGCCGCCTGCACGGCTTCAATCGCCGCGGTTGCCGTACGCTCGCCCAATGCCGGCGTCACACCGGACACGTGCAGCCAATCGCCACCGGCCAATAATTTTTGCCAGTCGTAATGCGATGCCGGCGCCGATGCAAATGCCGATGCAGCACGATCGTAAAGCACTTCGCTGGGTCGTTGCATCGCGCCTTGCACCAGAAAATACAAACCCATCCGGCCCGGACCGCTGGTCACGTTGCGGACACCCACGCCATGTTTTCGAATCTCGGCAACAGCCGCCGCGCCAAGCGGGTTCTCGGGAATCACGCTGATCAATGCAGCATCATGGCCAAATTTTGCCAGCGATACCGCGACATTGGCTTCGGCCCCGCCAACATGAACCTCGAACCCGGGCGATTGCAGCATCAGCTGTCGCCCCGGGGCGGCAAGACGTAAAAGCAGCTCGCCAAAACAAACAATGCGTGTGGACATCTTGTCTCCCATGCGGATGCCACGGCCGCAGAACATCGCCACGACCGGCAGGACAGGCCTGGATCATGGATACGGTGTCTGCCTGCAAGCCATTAAACCAGGGGCTTGTACATGGCGGTAATTCTTATGCTACGCTTTAATGACCACCGGTGTCAAAACGAGACATTTAAAATGATACCGGTGTCAATTCATTTGTAAGAAGGCTCGACTATCGGTAAAAACTATCCTGGGAGGGATACCACATGACGTCAGCACGCAAAGGGCCGCAGGGCC
>CAZPCE010000106.1:0-9446 GCA_964584915.1 uncultured Arenimonas sp.
CAGCAAGCACCTACAAGCGAGCGTAATGTTTTCCTACATTTACTCGATTGCGAAGACGATAAGCTGTGGGCCTGGTTTATGGGGCGCGAACAGCCCGGGGACGCGGCACTCAATGATCTTATCCAAACCATTACTGCATTGCCGCCTTGATTGGCGACCTTCAAAATATCTGCAAATAGCGCTGTTCGCCCTGATGCTGTTGGCAATCCTGTCAACGGGAATCAGCGCGTTACGCTGGCATTTTTCCATTCCGCTCAGCCTGCTGCTGATGCATGGAACCGCCCTGCAAATTGCAAAACTGCGTCAAAGTCCGCATTGCAGCCTGTTCTGGCAGGCAGGTGAGGACAGGATAAGCTTGAACTTTGGCCACCTGAGCGAGTCTTTGACTCAGCCAAGATGTCATCAGCAAGGGCCATTGTGGATAATAAGCGCCCAGGATGCGTCCCGGCAGAATCGTCATTTTGTGTTTCTTCCCGACACCATCACCCGAAACGAGCGCAGGTTGTTACGTTTGGTAGCAGCAACGCCCCTGACATTGGATTGAAATGTTTCAACCTTTAGCTTTAGCCATCGGATTGCGTTACCTGCGGGCTAAACGCCGCAACGGTTTCATTTCCTTTATTTCGATGGCATCGATCCTAGGCATCATCATCGGCGTGATGGCATTGATCACCACCATCTCCGTGATGACCGGTTTCCAGGAAGAATTGCGAAACCGGATTTTGGGAACGGTCTCGCACGCGACGATTTCCGGCTTTGACGGCCCAATGCAGGAATGGCAAAAAGCGGTGAAAATCGCCCAGGCCGATAAACGCGTGCTCGGTGCCGCCCCTTATGTCGAACGCGAGGCTTGGCTGCAAGCCATGGAAGATCAGGGCGCGATGATCCGTGGCATCTTGCCGGACCAGGAACCGAAGGTTTCCGACCTCGACAAGAAAATGAAAGAAGGGAAACTCTCGGATTTGAAACCGGGCGAATTCAATATCATCCTGGGCACCGAACTCGCGCAATATCTTGGCGTAACCGTTGGCGACAAAGTCACCATGCTGATTGCCGAACGTAATGCAACGCCGGTGGGAATATTGCCGAAGATGCGGCGCTTCAACGTCGTCGGCATATTCGAGGCCGGTGCTCAGGAATATGATTTTGGCCTGGCACTGGTGCACATGCAGGACATGCAGCGTATGGGCCGCATGGGCGACAACGTAACCGGTGTTCGACTTCGACTCGATGATTTATGGAATGCCTGGGAAGTGGCCCGCGATCTGACCGACCAGATGAAAGGCGATTATCGCGTACGTGACTGGTCAGGCGATCACGCGAATTTTTTCCGCGCCCTGAAAATGGAAAAAACCGTAATGTTCATCCTGCTCTCGCTGGTTATCGCGATTGCAGCGTTCAATCTCGTTTCCTCGTTGGTAATGCTGGTGCAGGACAAGCAGTCCGACATCGCCATTTTGCGCACACTGGGATTATCACCGGCCAACATCATGCAGGTATTCATGATCCAGGGCATGGTGATCGGTTTGCTGGGCATCACGATCGGCGTCTTGGGCGGTGTACTGCTGTCGCTGAATCTTTCCTACATCGTCAAATTCATCGAAAGCATCACCGGCAGCGAATTGATGCCTTCCGATGTTTACTACATCAGCGGCGTGCCTACCCATGTCGTTGCTAGCGACGTGATCACCATTGCCGGCGTGGCTTTCCTGATGTGCCTGATCGCCACTTTGTACCCAGCCTGGCGCGCATCGCGTACAGACCCCGCCACGGCGCTTCGTTATGAGTAACACCATGTCCGATATCGTATTGCGTGCCCAGAATCTGGGTAAAACCTATTCCGAAGGTGATTTGGAAACACCGGTTTTTGCGAACCTGCAACTTTCGGTCAAGGCAGGCGAAACCGTTGCGATTGTCGGTGCGTCCGGTGCCGGCAAAAGCACCTTGCTGCATTTGCTCGGCGGATTAGACAGTGCGACCTCGGGTGAAGTCATCGTTGCCGGGCAAGCGATTTCGAAACTGTCAGAAGCCGCACGCGGTGATTTACGAAACAAGGCGCTCGGATTCGTCTATCAATTCCATCATCTATTGCCGGAATTCACGGCGGTCGAAAACGTGATGATGCCCCTGTTGATACGCGGCATGAAAGTATCCACGGCGAGGAAAGAAGCCGAGGTTTTGCTCGAACGTGTCGGATTGGCACATAGATTGCAACACAAACCCGGTGAATTGTCCGGCGGCGAACGCCAGCGTTGCGCCGTCGCGCGTGCACTCGTCACCAAGCCCGCCTGCGTGCTAGGCGATGAACCTACCGGCAATCTCGATGAAAAGACGGCCGCTGCTGTATTCGACTTATTGCTCGAGTTGAACCGCGAGCAAGGTACGGCCTTGGTACTGGTCACCCATGATCGCCGCCTCGCAAAAAAACTGGGGCGCACATTGGAATTGACGCAAGGTCAGCTCAGCGAGTTGGCGCATAGCGAATAATGGGCAACATGAAAATACCGCCGCTGAGTTTGTCGGTGGCGGTATTTTTATTGTCGGGAGTTTGCTGGGTTCAAAGCTGGCCTGACTTGTTGCCGCTTTGGTTGTCCGTGACTAGCCTTGTGACAGGTGGATGGTGTTGGTGGAAAAACGACAATTACCTTCGCTGCCTGGCGGTTTTCCTGTTCGGGATCGGTCTGGCCAACGTGCATGCCGAGTGGGCATTAGCGCAAAGGCTTCAAACCAATACCGATGCGGAAGTCATCGGCCAGGTGGAAGGATTGCCCTTACGCGACGAAGACAGCGTCCGCTTCGAATTCCATATCGCCGAGAGCAAAAATAAAAAGCTCGTCGGCAAGAAAGTTAGATTGAGTTGGTACGGCGATGCCCCGGGACTGGTGGCGGGCAGTGTCTGGAAATTCCAGATCCAGCTTCGGCCGCCACGTGGCTTGTTGAACCCGGGCGGTTTCGATTTTGAACGCCGGGCCCTCGAACAGAATATTGCGGCCACCGGTTACGTCAAGCGAAATGCCGGTGCCAAAAGATTGAAAGCAGGCGAGGGCGTCGATCATTGGCGTGAAAACATTTCGCGTCAAATTCAGGCTTCGATCAATAGCGAACAAGCACGCTTCGTGCAGGCGCTCGCACTCGGCGACACCCGGCAACTCAGCGACGATGACTGGCAAATACTTCGCGCCACCGGCCTGACACATCTGATTGCAATCTCCGGATTTCATGTGGGTCTGGTGGCCGGTTTCGCCGCTTTATGTTGCTACCTGATTTATTTTTTGTTTCCCCGGCTCGGCCGCGTTTGGCCAAGAATACAGGCCATGGCGATGTCGGCCATGTTGCTGGCATTTGCATATACCGCTTTAGCCGGTTTTGCCTTGCCGACTTACCGAACCTTCCTCATGATTGCCGTCGTTGCGATGGCGAAACTTTCCAGAAGACCGATACGGATTTCACAGTCTTTAGCCTTGGCACTGATTGCGATTTTGTTGTTCGATCCGTTGGCGGTTTTATCCGCCGGGTTCTGGCTGAGTTTCATCGGCGTTGCCTGGCTTGTGTGGTGCCTGCCATCAAATCCGGGCCAGACAAGCCTGAACCGCATGCAGCAAATAAAAATATTCTTCCGGTCACAGTGGATTGCGCTGCTCGGGCTATTGCCCTTGTCGCTCTGGTTTTTCGGCCAGACTTCGGTGCTCGGGCCCTTGACCAATATCGTCGGCATTCCTTGGATTAGCCTGGTCGTTGTGCCGCTGGCATTGCTGGGCTTGCTGTTTTCTTCCATGCATATCGGCATCGCAACGTTTTTCTGGAAGCTCAGCGCTTCGGCAATGAACCTGCTTTGGCTGGGCTTAGAGAAAATTGCAGATTGGCCTCAGGCTATGTTGTGGCTGCCGGAGCCCAGCTTCCTGGCTTTGAGTCTTGCGATGCTCGGGGCATTTGTCCTCCTGCTCCCGCGAGCGGTACCCGGGAAATGGCTGGCCATCGTCCTGTTTCTGCCTTTGCTGTTTCCGGATATTCCAACCCCTGAACGGAATGAAGTCGATATTGCGCTAATCGACGTGGGGCAAGGTTTGTCCGTACTGATCAAGACTCGAAACAACGCCATGCTGTACGACGCCGGTCCGGCAAAGATCGGCGGTTTCGATGCGGGCGAATCGGTGGTTGTTCCCGCGCTGCATGCAGTCGGTATTCGCCGACTGGACAGAATCGTGATCAGCCATGGCGATAACGATCATTCGGGCGGCCTTGCATCGGTGATGAAAGCCTATCCGCAGGCTCCGGTGATCGCGTCCGAAGGGTCCCTTAAAATAAAGGCAATGCCTTGCCTGCGTGCACAAAAGTGGAGCTGGGACGGCGTCAATTTTGAATTCCTGCATCCGCCGGCATTCTTTCCCTACATGGCGAACGAAAGTTCATGCGTGCTTCGCATCGAAGCTGGCGGCAAAGTGGCATTGCTGACCGGCGACATCGGCAAGCAAATCGAATACCGGTTGATCCATGAGCAGCCGGAAAAAATACAGGCGGATTTGCTGCAGGTTCCGCATCACGGCAGCGAAACCTCATCGAGCGCCGAATTCTTGACCGCCGTGAATCCTGGCCTGGCTCTGATTGCCAGCGGTGCCGACAATCGTTTTGGCCATCCGCGCCAAAGCGTGGTAGAGCGATACCTGCAGCGCGACATTCCGCTGGCATCCAGCCCCCAATATGGCTGGATGCGCATCCGGCTGGGTCAAAACGGCGTCCAATGGCAGGAAAGTCGCCGCCGGAATAGCGCGCGGTATTGGCACGCACCGAAAGGGGCCGACTCAGGCTATCCTATTGGGCGGTAGTCATTAGTTAGGTGAATGAATGTACGAACTGATTAAATCCGGTGGCCCGGTCATGATTCCGATCATTATCCTGGCCATTATCGCGATGGCGATTGTGGTCGAGCGGTTTTGGAGTCTGCGCAGGAAGGAAGTCTTTCCACCCGGGCTGGGGGTTGAAGTCCGTGAATGGGCTCGCGGTCGCGAGCTGGATTCGAAACACATCGAAGTCCTGCGTCGTAATTCTCCGCTTGGCGAGTTATTGGCAGCGGCTTTGGATATGCGCCACAAACCACGCGAAATGATGAAGGAACGCGTGGAAGACGTCGGTCGCCATGTCGTGCACCAGATGGAACGCTTTCTGAATACGCTCGGCACCATTGCCGGTGTCGCTCCCTTGCTCGGTTTGCTTGGAACGGTGTTCGGCATCATCCAGATGTTCCTGACCATATTGAAAACCGGCATCGGCGACGCCAATCAATTGGCCGGTGGTATCGGCCAGGCGCTGGTAAGTACGGCTGGCGGTTTGGTACTGGCGATTCCCGCTCTCATGTTCTACCGCTACTTCCGCGGCCTGATCAACGAATACGTGATCGACATGGAAAAACAGGCCATCGCGCTGATGGACGTTCTCGACAACCGCATTCCGGAGTCGGCGATCGAGGGAGACCAAGCGTGAAACTCTCGTCGCGGGCGAACGACATTGAACCCGAGATCAATCTGACTTCGTTGATCGATGTCATTTTCGTGCTGATCATCTTCTTCGTCGCGACCACCACCTTCAATCAACGCAGCGCACTGAAATTGCAACTGCCAACGGCGCAAGCCGTCGCCAAGCAAGACCCGGGCGAGCCATTGAATGTGCTGGTGGATGCAGAGGGCCGCTATTTCATCGGCGAGAATGAAGTGCTGAAATCCGACGTGGGCTCGCTCAAGGAAGCCATTGTCGCGGTTGCAGGGCAAGATCGCAGCATGCCCGTCGTCCTGCGTGCCGATGCGCGCACGCCGCATCAATCCGTCATTACCGCGATGGACGCTCTTGGCCAACTGGGTTTCGTGAAGTTGTCCATTGCCACAACGCCCGAGAAGAACAAGACAAAATGACGGCAGCTGAAAAAAAAATCGCAACACCCTGGCAAATCTATAAAAGACTGCTGAGTTACGCGGGCCGCTATAAGGCATTTTTGTTTCTGGCCACTGTCGGCATGATTGTCGAAGCGGCTTGTGCAGCGCTTTTCACCTTCATGATGAAACCGGTGATTGATGAAACCATCGTTGCGCAGAATCCGGAAGTGCAATGGACGCTCCCTTTGGGCATCGTCCTGCTGTTTACCATTCGCGGGATCGCCACCTTCATCACCGATTACGGCATGGCCAGATCTGGCCGCAGCGTGGTTCGCGATTTGCGTAACGCAGTGCTGAATAAATTCCTGCGCATTCCCAATACGCGCTTCGATATCGAGCCGGTCGCGATGATGGTATCGCGGCTGAACTACGATACAGAGCAGGTGAATCAGTCAACCAGTGAAGCCTTGAAAAGTATGGTCACCGATACCTTGCTGATCATTTTTCAACTTGGCGTCATGCTCTGGTACAGCCCGATCGTTACACTTACCATGCTGATTGTTGCGCCGATCATCGCCGGAATATCGGCGTATGTGAGCCGCCGTTACCGCAAAATTAATCGCAGCATCCAGGAAGGTGTGGCGAACCTTGCCCAAAGCGCGGAAGAAACACTGGCCTCGCAACAGGAAGTAAAAATCTACGGCGCCCAGGCCAAAGCCAGCGAAAACTACGGCAAGCTGGCGAATAGAAATCTGCAACTCAGCATGAAAGTGGAAGTCACTCGTGCCAGTGCTTCTTCGGTCATACAATTTTTGGCAGCCATTGCCTTGGCGATCATCATGATCGTGGCAGGCAAACAAGCTGCTGCCAATGAGCTCACGGCCGGCCAGTTCGTTGCCATCATTCTGGCCATGATGACGATGCTGCCCTCGCTGAAACGCATCACCAATGTGCAAAGTGCCATTCAACGCGGTATCGCTGCATCGGAACGTCTGTTTGCCGTATTGGACGAACCAGAAGAACAGGACAATGGGCGGGTCAGTCTTGATCGTGCAAAAGGCGAAATCGAATTTCGCGATGTTTCGATACGTTATCCAAGCCAGAGCAGCTATGCCTTGAGCGATGTCAATTTCACCGCCAAGCCTGGAACGGTGACCGCCATTGTCGGGCGCTCCGGCAGTGGCAAATCAACCTTGATACGCTTGTTGCCGCGCTTTTACGAAGCCAGCAAAGGCCAGGTACTTCTGGATGGTGTCGCCATTTCGGATTACCGTTTGGCAGATTTACGCCGGCAGATTGCCCTGGTCGGACAAAAGGTCATGTTGTTCGACGATACCATTGCCGCCAACATCGCCTATGGCAACGATGTAAACGACGAAGCAAAGCTTCGCCGTGCAGCCGATGCTGCCAATGCTTCGGAATTCATCGACAAACTGCCGCAAGGCATGCAGACGCGCATCGGCGAAAACGGAAGCCTGCTCTCCGGCGGCCAACGTCAACGTTTGGCGATTGCCCGCGCCATCTTGAAAGATGCGCCCATTCTTATTCTCGATGAAGCGACCGCCGCACTCGACAACGAATCCGAACGTCTGGTGCAGGATGCTTTGAATCATCTCATTCCCGACAAAACGACCTTGGTGATTGCGCATCGCCTGTCTACCATCGAGCATGCCGATCAGGTTCTGGTGTTCGACGATGGTCGCTTGGTGGAGCAGGGCACGCATGCGCAGCTGCTCGCCAAATCGGGCGTATACGCGCATTTGCACAGCATGCAATTCAGGAATGCGGAGCACGCGTGAGAGCAAAGCTCGAAGCGGCTTTGAACCGGCGCTGGTATGGCGGCATCAAGCCGGGCATTGCGTTGGCGACGCTTGCTTTCTTCTATGAAAAGCTGATCGACCTGCGTCGTTACTTTTATCGCAAAAACATTTTCAAATCGGTAAAAATCGATGCCCCGGTGATCGTGGTCGGCAATTTCACCGTCGGCGGCACCGGCAAGACGCCTTTCACGATTGCGCTGGTGCATGCCATGCAGCATCGTGGCTGGAAACCGGGCGTGGTGAGTCGCGGCTACGGCCGGAAAAATCCGGAGCCGGTTTCCGTAGGTGCAAACAGTTCACCCGACGACTGCGGCGACGAGCCTCTGCTGATTCAGCAAAGAACGCAATGCGATATCCGCGTGGACTCCCACCGCGTGCGTGCCGCCGAGTATTTATTGCAGCAAGGCTGCAACCTGATCATCGCCGATGACGGCTTGCAGCATCTCCGCTTGCGGCGCGATCTTGAAATCGAATTGATCGACGACGAGCGGAAATACGGCAATGGTTCGATCCTTCCTGCCGGCCCGCTGCGCGAAAAACCGCGGGCATGCGATTTCAGAGTTTCGAATGGCGCCCTGGAAGACGATATCGCTTCGCACAATTACGGCATGCAACTCATTTACGGCGATGCGGAAAGGCTCGACGGTTCGGCGCGCCAGAATCTCGGCGAGTTCTCTGACAACAAAGTCAACGCGATTGCGGGCATCGGCCATCCCGAACGCTTCTTCAATGCGCTGATGGCGCGTGGACTGAATATCCATCCGATTGCGTTTCCCGATCACCATGATTATTCGATGGATGATTTTCCGCTTGACGCGCCATTGCTGATGACGGAAAAAGACGCCGTCAAATGCCGCCAACTCGATTTGAAAGATGCCTGGTGCGTCCCCGTGAACGCCGCCCTCAACGAACATTTATTCAACGCCATTGATTCCAGATTGAAGGCTTTATCGTCATGACCGATTTTATCGTCGCCATACCCGCTCGCTACGCAGCGTCACGCCTTCCAGGCAAACCCTTGCGCCTGATTGCCGGCGAACCGATGGTCGTGCACGTTGCCCGCCGCGCGATCGCAGCAGGCGCATCGCAAGTAGTACTGGCCACCGATGACGAACGCATTGCCGAAGCCGTCAAAAATTATCCCGTCACCGTATGCATGACTCGCGTTGATCATCCGTCTGGCACGGACCGATTGGCCGAATGTGCAGAACAACTCGGCTGGACGGATCAGCAAATCATCGTAAACCTGCAAGGCGACGAACCCTTCGCCCCCGCAGCAGGCATTCGCGCCGTTGCCGAAGTGCTGGAAAAATCCGCGGCCCCGATGGCAACCCTTGCCACTCAAATCAACGACACCGAAACCTATTTCGATTCCAATGCAGTGAAAGTTGTCCAGGCCAACAACGGCAACGCACTCTATTTCAGCCGTGCCCCCATGCCCTGGCAACGCGACCGCTTTGCCAATGATCGAGTGAGTACTCCACAAGCCGGAGCACTGCGACACATCGGCATCTACGCCTATCGCGCAGGCTTCCTGAAAACCTTCACTCAGCTCCCGATGGGGTACCTCGAACAACTCGAGGCCCTCGAACAATTACGCGTACTTGAAGCGAGTTATCAAATTGCTGTTGGCATTACGCCGGAAGCGTTTCCACCAGGGGTAGATACGGAAGCGGATTTGGTGAGGGCGGAGCAGAGGTTTGCAGTAAGTCCCTGACTCGGCCTACTTAGCGCACCAAGTAGGGGATTTCATTAATTCGCA
>CAZPCE010000107.1:0-9407 GCA_964584915.1 uncultured Arenimonas sp.
GCGAGTAACCAGAGAATGCCGGCCACGCCCTGCCACAACAAGGCATCCGGCAAAACTTCGGCAACGACACGCAATACCGCCGTTATCTGGATCACGATAAAAGCGAATGCCGCCACCCGACCCAATTCAAGCGGCCGCCCCGAATGGCCCTGGGTAACGCGCGTTACCATCGCGACCAGCAGGCTGCCGAAAAATCCGACAAACAAGGCATGCGCTGGAGCGCGAGCCAGAATGAATTCGCCGGTGCCGACAAACCACGCGCTCTGGATCGCATACAGCGACATCGCTATCGGCAACCAGGCGAATCCGACCATCAATACTTTCAGCAAGGCAGGCGCTTTCGCTTTCTGTATTCGCCATTGCCAAAGCAAGGAAGCGGCAAGTATGGCCAACGCGACATCGGGCAGCCATAACCACGCGTAGCCATGCATCAATTCCAGCGCAAGATGCAGCAATATCAAACACCAGAACAATGCCAACGCCCAAAGCGGTCGTACCATCTTGTAGCCCGGAATGACGACACTGGCGAAGAACGGCAACATGCGGTGACAAACGGTGAAATACATCGGCAGCAACAAACCGAAACTGCCGAACTTGATCGCGGCAAACATCAAACGCGCATTGCCGGTATACGAATACGCAAGCACCAGCAGCAAACCCGTCAAGCCAAGACTTAATGCCGTGGCACAGCTAATGGCATGCCAGGTCGTTTGTTTTTCTTTCCAGAGCAGCGTCAGCAGAAATGTCAATCCGGCAATCCAGCCTGCCGTCGTTTGCAAAAGACCGATATGCAGCAAATGCGGAAACCCGAACAAACCGATCAAGGTCAGTAATTGCCCGCCAAACAAGCCGACACCCACCGGCACGTAATGCCAGCGACTGAGCGGCGGCAAATTCATCCAGCGCGGAAACACCGTCAGCAGAAAACCGAACATGAAGGGGGGCAGCACCTGGTATTGCATGATGATCGCATGCATCCAGCCCGCTGGAATCGCCGGCTGCGGCATCGCGAACCACTGGAAGCGCGCATCCAGCAACCAGATCGTCCACCACAACATCGCCATCAACACATTGCTGGCACCGACGAAAAACATGAAGCGATGCGGCGCGGCGGCCAGCAGGCGGATATCGGGAAGCGAAACATTGTCGGTAACGGCGGCCATGGGTTTCTCCTGGCCTCCACTATAGATCGCGACTGTTTGCGCCCACTTGATTTATGTCAGGTCACTGGCTGATTCTGGCGATTCCGATGAAAGCGACGCATGAACCTTGTCCGCTTGCGGCCAATAACAGACTGCTTATTCGGACCAGCGTCACGCAGTTAGAACTCAAGCGTATCCACATCAAGAAATAGACTTGAGCGGCAATGAGATAAGGACTTTCAGGCCACCCGTTTCGCTCGCAGCGTCTATATGCAACGTGCCTGAATGCAATCCGATGACCCGGCTGGCGATGCTCAAGCCTAGCCCGCTGCCCTTTCCATGGCCGCCTTCGATGCGAAAAAACGGCGTGCACAACTGATTCCGCATACTCGCGGGTACTCCAGGCCCGTTGTCGGATACCGACACTTCCGCCATCGTGGTATCGGGCGATAGACCTGCATCGAGCCAAATTTCCGAGCCTGCGGGAGTATGTTGCAACGCATTGCGGACAATATTCTCTATCGCTCTATGCAGAAGTGATGCGTCGCCGTGGTAGGGAACAGACGGTCCGGGATTCAGTTGCAATGACTGTTGCTTGCTGTTGGCTTCCATCTGGCTTTGCTCGACTATTTCCTCGCAAAGCTCACGCAGATCCACTGCATCCATTTGATGCTGAAAATTACTATGCTCCAGCTTGGCCAGCGTCAGAATTTCTCCGATAAGAATATCCATGCGGTCAATGTCGCGATCAATACTCTGCAAGGTACTTTCAAATTTGTCAGGCTTTGAGGTGAGCGCCAATGCAAGACGTATGCGCGCGAGAGGCGAACGCAATTCATGGGAGATATCGCGCATTAATCGATGCTTGTCATCAATCAGAATCGTCAATCTTTCCGCCATCCAGTCAAAATCATTTCCGAGGTCGGAAAATTCGTCGTTGCGAAATTTCAGACTGGGCCCAATACGTTTGTCGAGCTGCCCGGCTGCAAACTGGCGAGTAACGGATTGCAGTTGATAGATGGGCCGCACCAATGCCCGGGCTGCAAAAGCACTGCCAACGCCGGCAATGAAAAGAGAGGCCAACAGGATCGGCCACAAGGACGGCAGAATGACCTCGAGTTCAGGCGCGTCAGGAAGACGAAAATAGGCAACCACTGCATATTTCTGCTGTTCAAATGTTACCCAGCGTGCCAATACGAACACCTTGCGCATGGATTTCACTGACTTCAATCGGGTTTCGTGACCGCGAAGCAGCAAGTCCAGATAAGCACTGGCTTCACTACTATCGGTTGAGCTGTCCAATGATTTTCCGGAACTGGAAAATACATAAAGCCGTGTATCCAATTGCGCGTTGTAATTGTCCAAGGTTCGCTTGAATTGGGCTTGGCCAGCTACCCTGTATTCCAGGATGGCATATCTGGCGTTTGCCAGAATTATCGACTCGATGCGTGACTGTATGTTGGGCGGTAATTCGCGTTGCGCGATTTGACTGAACAGTAAAGCGGGTACCACAAGCAACAAGGTACTGCTTAGCCATAGACCAAGAAAGATTCGCCAGAAAAGATGGCCTTTGAAATTATTTAACAAACTGGTAGCCATGATTACGAATCGTTCTTAGATAATTTTCGCCCACTTTTCTTCGCAGATTGCTGACATGCATGTCAATCGAACGGTCAGCGGGCTGGGCGCGTCGCCCCAAGGCATGTTGGGACAAGACCTGTTTGCTTACGACACGGCCGGCGTCTTGCATCAATCGTTCGAGAATACTGAATTCCGTGCTGGTGAGTATCAACGAATTGCCCGCCACCACGACGCTTAGTGCAGAGCGATCCAATACAACATCGTTCACCTGGATAGGCTTGGCATCGGATTGGTTGCCTATGCCGCTGCGTCGAAGGATGGCGCGTATTCGCGCGGCCAATTCCCTGGGGTTGAATGGTTTGGATAAATAGTCGTCCGCACCCAATTCCAGGCCCAGTATCCTGTCCATGTCATCGCCCCGGGCAGTCAACATCAGCACGGGAACTTTACTTTCCGAGCGAATCTTTTTCAGGGCCTCGAAACCATTGATCCTGGGCAAGCCCACGTCAAGAATGACCAACTCGGCATGGATTTTATATTTGCGCCAACGATCGGCATCAAACGCATGCATGGCGTCCACGCTGAAGCCCTCATCGCTGAGATAGCTGATCAGCAATTCACAAAGCTCAACATCGTCATCAATGACCAAAACGTTCATGGGGTTCTCTCAATTCCCTGCGTTTAGTTTGTATCAGTTTTGCCCCGCCGTGCCGGCAATTGACAAAACCTTACAAAACCACACGTCGCATTTAAACAAAAGTCTGGAATATGGACCGTTCCCGAGCACGGAGATTTATTCATGAAGCATCTGCCCGTCATTGTCCTCTTATTGTCCGTCGCCGCTGGCACTGTACTGGGTCAAATCCGTCACATTCCCTTGGCACCCCCCAAACAGATCCCCGAGTTGACCGGAACCTGGGTGCCCGATGAGAAGCAGAACAAAAAGCTATTGAAAAAAGCCGAATCGGAAATGCGGAAAAAAATGACGGCGCGTATGCCCAAACCGCCTGAGGGCGGTGGTGGCCCGCCGGGTGGCGGTGGAATGCCCGGAGGTGGCGGGCCTCCAGGGGGCGGCGGAATGCCGGGAGGCGGCGGTCCACCCGGAGGTATGCCCGGCGGTCCGCACCCCGGCGGCGGATCAATGACTGACATGCCCAGAATGGATGAGATTGCTTCCATGCAACGCGTGGAAATGGATTTTGCATTGCCGGTACGCGCGCCTTTGCAGATGAAATTGGAGCCGACCAGCATGGTCTTTACTTCCAGATCGGGCGAAAAGATCGCCATTCCGCTGTCGGGAAAGCCCCAGATTCTCGCGGAAGGTCTTCGCGGATACGGCATGTTTACGTCTTCGGGCTACACGATTGAATTCAATACCGATGAGCATGTCCGCGTGGCATACACGTACTGGATAGGCGAAAAAGACACTCTCCGGGTACGCACCGAAATCATCAATCCGATGGCTCCGTTTCCACTGACGTTTGATCGTGTTTTTCACAGGCGGTCGGCGCAATGAAATCATTGATTGCACACGAGTCCCAAGCCATGGTTTCAAGGCCATGGCCATGGACGAGCAAATTGCCAATACAAAACGGTCGGAAGAAACTCAAAATCGTCAGCCTGGTGGCGATGAGTCTGTGTTTGAGCGCCTGCCTGTCTGCTCCCGTGCGAGAATCATCAACGCTGCTGGAAACCAACGTTCCGGATAAATTTTTGAGCTCGACATCGGATGCGCCATTGGATGGTGTCGCGCTTGACTCGTGGTGGAAACATTTCGATGACGATGTGCTGGCCTCACTCGTCGAAATTGGTTTGCTGGAAAATCTGGATATCGATATCGCCGGCGCACGCTTGAGACAAGCGCGAGAAAACCTCAAAGCCGAACGCAGCAATTTCTGGCCCAGCATTACCGCCGGCTTGTCGGCATCGCGATCACGGGATTTTGATACAGGCCAGAGCAGCGCGTCCTTATATCAGGCCGGGCTGGACGCTTCGTACGAAGTCGATGTGTTTGGCGGTATCCGAAATTCGGTCAAAGCGGCAAATGCGGAATCCGAAAATTACGAGGCCAACCTGCGCTCGGTACAGCTGACGGTTTGCGCCGATATTGCGCTTTACTATATCGACGCGCGTGCCGCCCAGATGCGATTGAAGAATACGCGAGCCACATTGCAGTCCCAGGCCGAGACTTTGCAAATTGTCGAATGGCGCGAGCGCGCCGGTCTGGTGAGTTCACTGGATCTGGAACAGGCAAAACAACTGTACTCGCAAACATCGGCTTCCCTTCCACCGCTTGAGAACAGTTATCGTGGCGCGCTCAATCGCCTGGCGATATTGGTCGGACTCAACCCCGGTGGTGTCGACAAAATGCTTGCCTCCGAGCGCCCCATTCCGGTTCCTCCCGGCGTGATCGCTACCGGGCTTCCGGCAAGCTTGTTACAACGTCGCCCTGATGTGTATGCCGCAGAGCAAACCGTGCTGGCCGAGACGGCACGTGTAGGAATTCGCCGTGCCAGTTTGCTGCCTTCTCTTCGCTTGTCGGGCAGCTTGAATTCGAGCGATAGCAGTTCCATCAATTTGCTGGATATCAGTGTCGGCAGCATTCTGGCAAACATTGTAAGCCCGGTTTTCAATGGCGGTCGCCTGCGTGCTCAGCTCTCAGCACAACAGGCATCGGCGCACGCCGCCGTGACGAATTATAGAAAAACGGTATTGACGGCATTGGAAGAAACCGAAAATGCCATATCCACTTTCGAAACTTCCCAGCGCCGTGCAGCCGACTTGGTCAATGCCGAAGCAGCCGCCCGCAATTCCGTCTTGCTGGCACGCTCGCAGTATCAGGCGGGATTGATCGGCTTTGATCGACTGCTAGAAACCGAACGAACCTTGTTGTCAGCGCAAGACAGTCTGGCAATGGCGGATGCGGATAAGGCAAAGGCTGCGGCCCGCCTTTTCAAAGCGATTGGCGGCGGCTGGCAAGGCGCTCCCACACCGGGAAGCGTCAATACCCCATCCATGTAAATTCTGAAGGCACAAACGCAATGACACAGCAAAACACAAAAAACCAGGATGCAAAAAAAATTGCGGAATTTCTTGGTGTTCCCGAACAAAACCTTTGGCAACGCCGCCGCACGATTATCGTGATTGCCATTGCCGCAGTGGTGATATTGCTGCTGGGCATTATTTTCGGCGGCGGTCCCGGCAAAATCCAATACGCCACCGAAACCGTACAGAAATCCAATCTGGTGATTACGGTTATCGCCACCGGCAATCTGCAACCGACCAATCAAGTCGAGGTCGGCTCTGAAATTTCCGGCTTGGTCACCGAAGTACTGGTCGATAACAACGACGTGGTTGAACGCGGACAGGTGCTGGCCAAAATTGATACCTCCCGCCTGGCCGAAACGCTGAACCAAAGCAAGGCGTCGCTGATCTCGGCGCAAGCTTCTCTCGCACAGGAACAGGCCACGCTGAGTCAGCGCAAAAGCGTATTGGCACGCTACGAAGAAGTGTATCGCTTATCTGCAGGCAAGGTGCCATCGGCGACGGAATTGGATATCGCTCGCGCTGATCTTGCAAGATCGTCGGCAGCAACCAATATTGCACGTGCCAATGTAGAAAAAGCCCGTGCCGATTTGTCATCCAATACCACGCAATTCGGCAAGGCCACGATCGTGTCACCGGTCAACGGCGTTGTCTTGTCGCGCTCGATTGATCCGGGCCAAACGGTCGCCGCTTCGTTCAACGCACCGGTGCTATTCCAGATTGCCGAAAATCTTTCGCGCATGCGTCTGGAAGTAAAAGTCGATGAGGCCGACGTTGGCCAAGTGATCAAGGGGCAACAAGCCCGGTTTGAAGTCGACGCATTTCCGGGCCGCGAGTTCACCGCCACGGTTGCACGAGTGGATGTTGGCGCCAACTCCAACAGTGCAACCGGAACGACCAGTGGTACGGTTATCTCTTATGCCGCCTTGCTGGATGTGGACAACAAAGACCTGGCATTGCGACCGGGCATGACAGCCTCGGCGACGATCACCACGGCCGAGCGGAAAAATGTATTGCTGGTGCCCAATGCAGCACTGCGTTTTACGCCTCCGCAAACATCGAAAAAATCCGGCCTCTCCATCTTGCCTAGTGGCCCACCGGGCGAATCGAATGCCAAGGAAGTCGGCTCCGACTTGGGCAGAGGCAGTCGCAGAACGATTTACGTCCTGGCTGAGGACGGCAACATCACGCCCGTCGCCGTGGTATTGAATTTTTCCAATGGCAGCATGACCGAAGTCACTTCAGATGCGCTTAAACCTGGCATGAAGGTCATTACCGGACAACTAGCGGCCATCGGGAAATGAGCCGATGAAGTCTTCTGAAGCCATTATCACCTTGAAAAAGATTACCAAGACATTCGGCAGCGGGCAGGCAGAATTCCAGGCGCTGAAAGGAGTGGATTTGACTATTTTGGAAGGCGATTTTGTTGCCGTCATGGGACCCTCGGGCTCGGGAAAATCCACCATGATGAATATTCTGGGTTGTCTGGATGTGCCCAGTGGCGGGTCTTTCCAGTTCAAGAACATCCTGGTCGAAACACTGACGCTTGATCAGCGCGCGCTATTGCGTCGACGTTATCTGGGATTTGTCTTCCAGGGATTCAATCTTCTGTCCCGCACCTCGGCACTTGAGAATGTCGAGCTGCCACTCGTGTATCGCGGTGAAGGAAGCAAGGAACGGCGTGACCGAGCCATGGCCGCGCTTGGCAAAGTGGGGCTGACGCAATGGCTCGATCATACGCCGGCAGAACTTTCAGGCGGACAACAACAGCGTGTCGCCATCGCGCGAGCGATTGTCACGCAACCTAATGTGCTTTTGGCTGACGAACCAACCGGCAACCTCGACAGCAAAACTTCGGTCGAAATCATGCACCTGTTAAAAAGCTTGAACGAGGATATGGGCATTACCGTGATCATGGTGACCCACGAACCGGACATGGCCGCATACGCCAACAAGATCATCCATTTCAAAGACGGTGTTATTGATCATGTCGAGATCAATGCATCGCATCCTGACACCGGGCAACACGCATGAAGATGATCGCTACTTCCGTCACCCTCGCCATTCGCGAAATTCGTAGAAACCTCATGCGGTCTTTTTTGACGACCCTGGGGATCATCATTGGTGTCTCGTCAGTAGTGACCCTGGTTAACCTTGGCGAAGGCACCAATCGTGCTGTGCAAACTCAAGTGGCTACGCTGGGCTCCAATATTTTAACCATCAGCCCGGGTTCGGGATCCAATCGTGGTGGCGGCGGCGCAGCACCGCCCCGATTTGAATATGAGGATTTGACGGCCATTCGCCAGCAAGTAGTGGGAGTCGATCTGGTGATCCCCATGGTTCAATCGACCGGTACTGCCGTGTTTAATGCGGCCAATTGGTCCACCTCGATCACCGGCACGAATCGCGACTATTTCACTGCACAGCAATGGAGCCTGGCCAAAGGACGCACTTTCAGTGCCGCCGAAGACCAGTCCGGAAAACTGGTGTGCGTGATTGGCGAAAAAATCCGCGAGCAATTGTTCCGCGATGAAGACCCCATCGATAAAACGCTGCGGATACGCGATATCTCCTGCGTGGTGATCGGTCTGTTGGTCGAACGTGGTCAGTCAGGGCCAGGCGGCAATCAAGACGATGTGATCATTCTTCCGGTCAAGGCCGTGCAAAGACGCATCACCGGAACGCGCAGTGTCAGCTCCATCATGGTGTCGACAAATCCTGCTTACGATACCGAAAAGACCAAATCAGACATCAAGAGTCTCTTGCGGGAAAGACGCAACATTGGCGCTTCGGAACAAGACAATTTCAATATTTTCGATACCAAGCAAATTGCCGACACGCTCAATTCCGTGACCGGCACACTCACTGCCCTGGTCGCTGCCGTTGCCGCCGTCAGTCTTCTGGTAGGTGGCATTGGCATCATGAATATCATGCTGGTGTCTGTCACCGAGCGGACCCGAGAAATCGGAATTCGACTGGCGATTGGTGCCTTGGCGAACGAGGTGCTTCTTCAATTCCTGATTGAAGCCGTGGTGCTGTCCTGCTTTGGTGGCCTGATGGGTCTGCTATTGGCACTACTGGCCACCTGGGGAATAAGTACATTGCTTGGCTTCGCCGCCGTGTTCATGGTCAACACCAACCTGATGGCCTTTGGTGTGTCTGCCATGATCGGCATCGTCTTCGGTTACACCCCGGCCCGCCGAGCTGCCAGTCTGAATCCGATTGATGCCTTGAGACATGAGTGAAAATCATGTCTTTGCAAATCAGGTAACAATCACGAAAACGACTTTGTTATTTGACGGCTAGCCGAAGAATTTTCACTTCGGTCTCTAGCGCCTCTATTTTTCGATCACGCTCGGCCAGCACTTTTGCCACATCGGCGGCTTCGAAACGCTGCGGTATATGTTGCGGACAATTGGCGTCCCATGCAGTCACTTCAAGCAAGACGACTTGTTCCGACTTTGCCTTGTAGTCTGGTGGCATCAGCCGATCCACCAGAGCATCGTCGCCTTCCACGATCCGCGCCTTGCCCCATATTTTCACGCGTTGCCGATTGACGTAATCAATAAGAAACAAATGGAATTTCGGGTTATCGGCCAGATTGCCGCTGGAAATAAATTGCCGGTTACCCTTGAAATC
>CAZPCE010000108.1:0-9308 GCA_964584915.1 uncultured Arenimonas sp.
CGGATCAGTCCGTCCCACTGGGTGGGCGGCTGTTTTAGTCCTGGCGGACAGGGTGTCCGTCTAACCAATGTTCAGATACATCCCATAGAAATCATCGTGGCCCCGCAAATTCGTGGTTTTAGTGAGGAGTGAGCCACCCACCTGTTCGAACGCGTCCCATTGCGTTCCCATAAAATCGAGCTATTATCGGGGGGCTTTTGTGGGAACGGCAGCTTTGGCGGACAG
Organism: uncultured Arenimonas sp.; assembly: GCA_964584915.1. GTDB lineage: Bacteria > Pseudomonadota > Gammaproteobacteria > Xanthomonadales > Xanthomonadaceae > Arenimonas. The sequence goes on from CAZPCE010000108.1 coordinate 226, forward strand.
ATTGTTCCGTTAGACGGATGCGCTCCCCGATAGGAGGGCAGATGCCGCGTAAGCTTCACAATGCACTGACGGTATTGGCGGTGAAGAATGCAAAGCCGGGGCGCCATGCCGATGGCGGTGGGCTGCACTTGCTCGTAAAGGATACAGGCGCGCGTTCTTGGGTTTATCGGTTCATGCTCAAGGGTAAGTCGCGCGACATTGGTCTAGGTGCGGCTGGTCCAGGTGGCATATCACTCGCCGATGCCCGCGATCTGGCGACTGCGCTTCGCTTGAAGGTCAAGGCGGGCATTGATCCGCTTGAGGAACGGCAACGGTCTGAGGCCAAGGCCAAGGCGGCAGAGCTGGCGGCGAAGGTCGCTGGAATTTCGTTCAAGACCATGGCGGAAACCCATATCGCGGCCAACCGCGACAGCTGGCGCAATGCCAAACACAAGCAGCAATGGGAAAACACCCTCAAGACCTATGCTTATCCGGTGATTGGCGATTTGCCGGTTGCGGAAGTCGATACCCCGCACGTTCTCAAGGTGCTGGAGCCGATCTGGCGCGAGGTTCCCGAGACTGCCAGCCGATTGCGAGGCCGCATTGAAACCGTTCTAGATAGCGCGAAAGCGCGCGGATACCGGCAGGGCGAAAACCCCGCCCGCTGGCGCGGACACTTGGCGCAAATCCTCCCCACCCGAACAAAGCTGTCTCGCGGCCATCATAAGGCAATGCCCTATGAAGCGATCCCCGCCTTCGTGAAGCAGCTTCAAGAGCGCAAGGCGGTTGCGGCACTGGCGCTGGAGTTTGTCATTCTCACCGCGGCGCGCACGGGCGAGGTCATCGCCGCCGAGTGGAGCGAAGTCGACTTGTCGAAGGCGGTTTGGACGGTGCCAGCCGAACGCATGAAGGCGGCCAAGGAACACCGCGTTCCCCTGTCCCCACGGGCGGTGACGATACTTGAGGAAACGCAGCAGCTGGGCGGTAACTACCTGTTTCCCGGCGTGCAAAGGGACAAGCTGTCCGGCATGGCTATGGCGATGCTACTTCGCCGCATGAAGCAGGACGTTACGGTTCATGGTTTCCGATCCGCGTTCCGTGACTGGGCGGCGGAATGCACCGGCTATTCGCATGAGGTTGCGGAGATGGCACTGGCGCACACAATCAGCAGCGCGGTGGAGCGGGCCTATCGACGCGGCGATCTGTTCGAGAAGCGGCGGCGACTTATGGTCGATTGGGCTGCGTATTGCGCCACGGGCGGTGCCGTGGCTGGTGACAACGTGAAGCAGATCCGAGGTGCGGCGTGACTTACGGCGAATGGGCGTCATCGCATGAAGCGGAGATGCGCCTAAAAAATCACTGCGACGATCCCCGAGCGCTTTTGCTGAACTGGCTGCGCGCAGGTAGTGTGACCGCCCGTGCCGCGTCCATTAGGCAACAGGGTGTAGTGGTCGAGCGGGCGCCCTTTTCGAGAGATGGCGGTCTACTAGCTGCCCGCTTCTGGGAGGCAGTATCGCAAGAAGACTGGGGGGCGGGTATCTTCGGTTTTGTCGAACTTGCGTCTTCCGAGCTTTTTGACGGCGGAGATGCACTGCACTGGACGGCCGCCGGCGTCGAGATCAATTGGGCTGAGGTACTTGGGCAAATCGGGCCACTCCCAGCTAATATGGGAAAAACCCGCGCCCCATCTGTGAAATCCGCCAGGCCGCCCACTGACGAGGAAATCTTAGCCAAGGCAGATGAAATGAAGGGGAGAGGCATAAATGGCCGAAACATAGCCAAAGAAATGCGGTTGGAACCGGGGTTTGAGCATACGCCTAATGAAACGGTGCGTAAGTTAATAAAGGGGCGATATCTTCAAGGACGCCCGAAGAAGGTCCCATAAAAAAGCGCGCCCCAAAAAGCGCCTACGCCGATTTTGCTGCGCTTTTCTAGCTTTGCTTTGATCGCTCTCGTTCAACAGCGAACGAGGCAATCCAATGCAAATCTTCACTAATGCCACTCCCAAGCTGGGCTACAGCATCCGCGAGGCATGTCAGGCGTCCAGCCTGGGCCGAACCACCATCTACAATCACATCGCCGCAGGGCGGTTGCGCGTAACGCGGGTGGGCGGGCGAACCATAATCCCCGCCGAGAGCCTCCGCACGCTTATCGCCGGTGACGTCGCGACCGACACCCCAAAGTAAAAACCCCGGCTCCCAAAAGGGGAACCGAGGCTTTGGAGGCTTGAGGAATATACCCCTAAAGACAGCCGGTTGTCCAGCATACTGGAGAACTGACGTGAATCCCATTATCCTGAATACGAACCCAAATTTAACCGTCGTCCGGCGTGCAAGCGATGGCGGGATCGAACTGGTGCCCATTCTCTATTGGTGCCGTGGAGTGGATGGCCACACCCCAATCGACTTGACCCATATGGGTGCTCATTGGGGGGACAGCATGTATTCGGATTTCGCCATTCACGATGCAGCTACTGGGCGTGTCTATCTACGTAACGGCGATGTGTTCGACACGCTGGTGGCTTTCGCTGAGGCAAGCCGATGAAGGCGTGCGCAAACCCTGTCGCTAACCCTCAGGACGCCCGCGAATTTTTCGATAAGACATTGCAGGACCAGATCCACCTGACGGCTATTGATCCGAAGAAAAGTCTGCCGACTGTGGGCCGCGACTTTGGCGAAGATGTAGCCGCCGCTTTGGCGTGGGCGCGAGAGCGCAACGCAGAGGGACTGAACGTCTACTACGCAGTCAATCGCATCCGAGACGGGCTGAACAAGAGGGCCGACAAGGGCGACATCACTGCCATCCGGTTTGCCCATGTGGACATCGACCCACCAAAGGGGTGCGCATCTTTCACTGAGGCGCAGAAGGATGCCGCATATGGCCTACTGGTGGCGGCATCGCCCAGCGTGATCATCTGGTCTGGGAACGGCTGGCAGGGGCTGTGGAGGGTCAGTGATGGCGTCAGCATCGCACAAGCCGAGGAAATCAACGGAAGGCTTTGCGCCGCTCTGGGGGGCGACAAAGGCACGCACGATGCCTCGCGCTTGCTCCGCGTCCCGGGGCTGATCAACTGGCCTACCAAACAGAAGGTGGCAAACGGGCGCCAACCGGTGTTGGCCTGCATCGAGGCAGAGGACGACGGCTCGATCCACAACGCCGATGACATGCTGGCAGCATTACCGGCCGTGCTAGAAAAGGCGCGAGTGGACAGGACGCGCGTGGTGCTGGGCGATTTGTCCGCGGTCAGTGCCGACAGTCTCGGCCTCGCATCAGACGACTTGCTGCGAGGCTTGATTGACAAGCCCAAAGGGGATGATCGCAGCGCCGGCAGCTTTGCTTTTGCGTGCGAAGCCCTGCGCCGGGGGATGACGGCAGAGCAAATCGCGGGAGCCCTTCTCAATTCCGCGAATGCCATTTCGGCGCATTGCCTCGATCAGAACGATCCACACCGGGCAGCGACTCGGGTTATTGAGGCCGCATTAGCCGAGGAGGACGTCGGACTTCTTGCTCGAAAATTCGAACGAGAACGAGAACGCCGCCTTGCCGCAGGCGAGCGTGATGAACCGCACGACGACACAAGGCTGTGGACGCTGGAAGAGATGCTCCGCGAATGCGTCTTTGTCGAAGATGGCGCACAGGTGGCAGACACGAGCAGGCCTGGACACATCCTGTCGCAGCCGGACTTCCGTGCGAGCACAGCAGCATCCAAAGTGAAGGTATCAGTCGCCGGCAGGGGCGGGTCTGAGCGCACGATTGTGAAACGGACTGCCGAGGTTTGGCTGGAGCATCCCGATCGCCGGTCGGTCGCAACGGTGACATTCAGACCCGGGGCTGGCGCGATCACCGTGGCGCCGGGCGGTCAGACCGCACTGAACAGCTGGGGCGGTTTCCGGTTCGACACTCCGCCGGATGATTGGCAGTCTCGCTCCGAGCCGTTCGAAATGCATGTCCGTTGGCTGTTCGGGGGTGACGCAGACGCCTTCCTCGATTGGCTGGCGCACATCGCCCAGAAGCCCGGCGAGCCTGTTAGCTTTGCATTTCTCCACATAGCCCGCAGCCACGGCATGGGCCGGAACTGGATCGCGTCTGTCATTGGTCGTGTATTCGCCGGCTACGTTGCGCTCGCCTTTGACCTGAGCGTAACGCTTCGAACTGGTTACAATGGTGTACTGGCTGGCAAAATCTTGGCTGTTGTGGACGAGATCGACGAGGGAAACAGTCAACGGAAATACCAAATCCAGCAGGAGCTGAAGCAGCTGATCACCGAGGAAACCCGGACCATCAACCCGAAGTACGGTCGCCAGCACCGGGAGTGGAATTGTTGCCGGATACTGATTTTTTCGAACAGCCCGGCGGCGCTGCCTTTGGAGGACGACGACCGCCGCACGTATGTGGTGCAGTGCGATGAAGGGCCGCGGCCGCCAGATTACTATCGCAAGCTCTACAGCCTGCGTGCTGATCCCGGGTTCATCTCAGCTGTGGCGCAGTTCCTGGTGCAACGTGAAATCTTGCATTTTAATGCCGGTGGCCGCCCGCCGATGACGCAAGCCAAGGCAGCGCTGTTGGATCGTTGCAGAAGTGAAGCCGAGCAGACATTGCACAAGGCAGTGGCGAAATGGCCAGTGGATGTGATCACGAACGAAGAATTGCATGAATTGATGGGAGAGGAACGCCCAAAGGGGCTCGCGCTACGACACGCAATCGACAGAGCCGGACTCGTTCGCCTGCGCGATTGGAAAGGCACCCAAAGCAGTTTCGGCACGCGAACAAAGGTGACGGCATACGCTGTCCGCAATTCAGCCGTTTGGAAGGCGGCAAGCCTTGATGCGATAAGGGCGGAGGTTGGACGGATCGAAAAGGCAGAAAAAGAAGATACCTTTTACCGGGGCTGAGGGTGCCCAGCGGACGCGCTACGACAGGTTTTCTGACCCCTTTACCCCTTTAGACCCCTAACCCTATACCAGAGTTGTCGATCAAATAATTTGACTATACCCTTTTACTGGGGGTGGGGGGTCTAGAGGGGTAAAGGGGTCAGAATCGCGGTGTCCACATGGGCCTTCACCCGACCGGTGGCTCAAGGATATGATTGCCTTCTCAAAACCTCGGTGCGAAACTCCCTGCTATAAGTGAGAACCGTGACTCCAAGATTGCATTGGGAGATCGAAAAATCCAACAAGCACTCTGGGAGCTGTAGCTGTGCCAACTAAGCGACAAACGACAGGCGAAAGGGGCGAGTTGTTCGTTGCCAAAACCCAACCCTGTCCAACATGTAAGAGGTCGAAAACGCTGAAAAAGCTGCCGCCAAACTTTAAGTGCGCCGATCTAATATGTGACTTCTGTGGTGGTGTCAGCCAGGTCAAAACTTTCAGCAAAGAGACTGCTGGGCTTCCTGGACAGATTTTAGGTGCGGCATGGGGGCCGCAAAAAGCTCGAATGATGGCGGGTATCTATACATCTCTGTGGTTCGTCCGAGTAAATGCGACTGATAAACCACAAGAAGTATATTTCTTGTCTTCCGAGAACCAGTTGCCGGATATGTTTGTTCCTCGCGCGCCATTGGGTGTGGCTGCACGGCGTGCTGGGTGGCAGGGTTTTTTTATCAAATTGGCTGGGTTTGAGGGGCGCGTTGTAAACGTTTATTCCGAATCGTCAGGATCGACTGACGATTCTATTATTTCCTAGGCATTGTATGCAAAATCGTTCGCACGCCGTAATGTCGCAAAGGACAGAACCTGTCGAAAGTCTTGATGATTTTCCGACGCCCCCTTGGGCTACTCGTGCCCTTCTCGAACATGTCATACCCGATGCCATTGAGGTAGCCCACACGTGCCTGGAGCCAGCCTGCAATCGCGGGTTCATGGCGGAAACTCTCAAGTCGTATTTCAATAGCGTAACCTCTTCGGACATTGCCGAATACGGATATGGCGAGACGCGAGACTTTCTAAATCAAAGTTATCAAGCCAACTCGTTTGACTGGGTAATCACGAACCCCCCCTTCAAGTTTGCTGAAGATTTTGTGCATGAGGGCTTGAGGGTAGCGCGGGTGGGTGTCGCAATGCTTGCTCGCACCGTCTTCCTCGAAAGCGTGGGCAGATACGACCGTCTGTTCAATCTTACCCCGCCGTCGATTTTTGCTCAGTTTACCGAGCGGGTGCCCATGTTCAAAGGCAGGTTAGATGCGAAAGGCTCTACAGCGACAGGCTACGCTTGGTTTGTATGGATCAAGGGCTACAATGAGGCACCGCTTCTCACCTGGGTCCCGCCTTGTAGAAAAAAGTTGGAGAGACCTGCAGACTATCAATCTGAATCCTCGGATGGCGGAATAAAATTTCCGCAGCAAGAAAGTTTGTTCAAATGATTGACACGGCACCCTTGCTAGAAAAAATGGCACCGCTAATCGATGTGACCATTCGCAAACTAAGCGAGAAGAATTTCAAAGCTGACCCCATCATGGGGGCCCATTTTTCTCGTCAAACCAGTTTGCTTGGCAGCGCCCAAAAGCGACATGGATTTATCCTTGAGCGTGCTATCTTAGAAACATTGAAATGTTATCCGCAGTTCGAAGCGTGGGAAGATTCCACTTTCTCCGTGAGCAATCTCGCTGATTCCCTCGTTATTAACTCTGAGGATCGTCCAGCAAACTTGATTGAGACCACGACACCTTACCCCGACAAACCTGATCGCACATTACAGATTGATTTGATGGTGTATGATCGCCCGAATAAAATACTGCGTTCATATGAAATAAAACGAGGTAATGGCTTGCATGACGCTGGTAAAAGGCGGCAGATTTTTCGCGATCTTCTCTGCACACAGGTTCTATTAAAATCTTATGGCGAAAAGCGCGGGCTCGAAGTCTCCAAAGCGCGCAGTCATATTATTTTTTACTACGGTGACTGCTCAATCAAAAAGCCATTTTCATTGACAAAAGATGAGTTAGACGATCACTTTGGTGTTTCCGTGTTGGAGCCAGTGGAGATGGTCAATGATATGTATCGCAAGAGGTTATTCGAAATTTTAGCGGCGGCTTAGCTTGGAGATCCAATTGGCAAGAAGCCCGACGCTTCGCGCGCGATAGTTGGGCAATTTATTTAAGTCATGCTATAAGGTATTGCGATTAACATACCGGAATATTGCAATGTCCTTACCAGACCTCCGGCCGCAACGCGGTAGACCTGTCTCCATCAACCCAGATGATGTCTGGCCGCAGGTTCTAGGCTACATAGCCAGCGGCGACGCCCTCTCAACAGCCTTGCAACGGCTCAACCCGGCGCCTTCCTACACCTGGGCGAAGGTCCAGTTGCGCGAGAACCCCGACCTGCAAGCCGCCTACCGCGCTGCCATCGAAGACCGCGCCGACACACTGGCCGATGACATCATTGCGTTGGCCGACAGCGAACCGCCAGCACACCTCGAAGGAGCAGCGCTGTCGGCATGGGTGCAGCAGCTAAAGCTGCGCGTCCATGCGCGCGAATGGACCGCCGCCAAGCTGCGCCCACGTGTCTATGGCGAGAAGATCGACGTTTCGGTCCAGCATACGCAGATCAGCGTGCTAGCGGCGCTGGAGCGGGCAGAGCAGCGGGTGATCAATCTAAGTTGAGACCGATCAGCCTTTCGGGTCGGTGACCAGAGCAGGCCGAAAGTCCAGCCCTCTGGGTATCCCCGCAAAACCGCGGACGATCCAGCCGATCACGAAGCTGAAGAGCCAGAAGCCTCCAATGAAGTAGGCGGTGATGGATAAAACCTCTATAACATGGTCGATGAACGCCTCGCGCTCGATGCGCGGGAGTTCTTTTTCAATGCCTGCCAGAGCAGCCGGCGTGATGTTGAAATCTGCAACACGGTGGGCCACGTAGTTGGAGATTTCGATTTCAGCCTCTTGCGAACTTAGCTCTGGAAACTCTTTGCGCATTGCCGCAAATATAACTTGGTCTGTTGTCCCTTCTGGGAATACATACTTGCTGCGATCTGGGCCGATGACGACGATCTCGGACAGCTTCTCCCTAGCCCTTTTTATATCTTGCGTCAGACGACTAGCTTCTGCCTTTAGGGCCTTTACGTCGCCTGGCTCTCCGGCGGCTTGCGCCCGGTTTACGGCTGCCTCAACCCTCTGCAAGTATCTAATTTGTGCGTATAATGATCTGTTTTCTTCTGAGAGCGAGTAGTAAATTATCTCGCCTTCTTCATTCGGCAGGAAGCACAACGAGACGTCTCTCACAAGACCGGGCTTGATCTCGAAATCCGAGAGGAATTCCTCCCGAGCACAAACTAAAGAAGCCTTTGCCCAACCGGGAGAAGGCTCGGCTGCCGGCAGTGTCGGGCGCCAATCATCGCGGGGCGATGCAGTCGAGAATTCCAACGTAGGTTGCCGATATTCGAAGAAAGCATTGTAGCCACCAATCAGCGCTGCAATCGCCATGCAGAGCTTCGTTATGCGTCGACCGCCCTCGAACCAGTTTACCGCCACGTGCTATTCGCTTTTTGCGGTTGCGTCTGAGGATGTTGGTGGCGTCTCTTCCGGAAGATACCTCACCACGAGCATTCGTGTGATCGTCTTGCTGCCACCCGACATGCCCCAAGCGTAGAATTGATCGCCTGAGGCGAGGCCGCCCGATTTACCAGCCTCCTCTTGCGACTGAATGATCACAGCATTGCCGCCCGCAGCCTTGACCTTTTTGGCGATGCTCGGGCTCCCAACAGCTTGACCACCATCCCAAAATTCGTCGCGCTTATCCTGCACGAAACCGATAATCTGGTACCGCCGGGGCGGTGTACCCGTGGTCCAATAATCGATGCCGTTCTTGGTGATCTTTGTGCCGCCGTCACCTTGTTCGATTCGAGGCGGCCCTTCGTAGGCGGCAAAATCAATTTTGGCCTGACCAAGGGCAGGCACTGAAAGTCCGACCGCAATAACAAAAGTTATTTTGTAGATACTTCGCTTCATGCCAACGCCCCCTCATTGAGAGGCGCCGGCCCAAGCCGGGTGTTCGTAACCCTGCGTGATCACAAGGCGCTGCCGCCTTAGGGCAGACCTTAGGCATACGCGACAGACGCTCGGCCAGATGAATCTAACCGCAGATTACGATCGGAGGTTACGACGCCTC
>CAZPCE010000109.1:0-9216 GCA_964584915.1 uncultured Arenimonas sp.
CCAAGATTATTGTATTTCGAGACGCCGCTGCCGCGTTCGCGGTGATTCACCGGCACGCTGACCGACTGGAAACCCGCACGCTTGACCAAGGCCGGCAGATAACGATGCATATGATCGAAATAGGGCAGATCCATGAACACGGCACGTTCGAATAATTTGATGCCACAGCCGGTATCCGGCGTCTCGTCTTTCAGGAAACTGGCACGAATGCTATTGGCAATTTTGGATGCCCAGCGCTTGCTGCCGGTATCTTTTCGATTCACCCGCCAGCCGGCGAACAATTTTATTTCCGGTGCCGCCTTGTTTCTGGCTTCGATCAGTTTCGGAATATCCGCCGGATCATTCTGTCCATCGCCGTCCAACGTCGCAATCCATAGACCGCGCGACGCTTTTACGCCGTTTCTGACTGCCGTACTTTGTCCGCTTTGCTTGATGTGCTGCACAACACGCAACTCCGGCACCGAGCCCATCAGGTCTTTCAACACCTGGAAACTGTCGTCCTTGCTCTGGTCGTCGACATAGACGATTTCGAAGCTGTGCTTGCCGCGCAATGCCGCGACAATTTCATTGACCAGCGGCGTGATGTTGTCGCGCTCGTTGAATACCGGCACGACGACCGAGAATTCGGGATTTTCGCCACTCATGCTTTATCTCCAAAATAGGCGCGGCACCAGGCCACGACTTCCGGCAAGCCCTGTTCAATCGTGATGCCGGGCTCGAAACCGAACGCCGCTTTTGCACGAGAAGTGTCGGCCATGGTTTCGACCATGTCGCCAGCCTGCAGTTCCTTGTAAATTTTTTCGACCTTGTACCCGGCCGCTTGCTCGATCACCGCAATGAACTGCTCCAATTCAACGGGCGTGTGATTGCCCAGGTTGAATACGCGATGCGGTGCTTTTTCCTGCGATGGCGCGTCCATTGCACCGAGAACACCGGCGACGATATCGTCGACATGGGTGAAATCGCGACGCATTTTTCCGTAGTTGAATACGTCGATCGAACGACCTGCCAATACCGCGCGGCTGAATAACACCGGCGCCATATCCGGCCTACCCCAGGCACCGTACACGGTAAAAAAACGCAGTCCGGTGCATGGCAACTGGTACAAATGCGAATAGGTAAACGCCATCAATTCATTCGCCGCTTTCGTAGCGGCATAAAAAGACAACGGCTGATTCACGCTTTGATCTTCGGAAAACGGCGGCTTGGCATTACCGCCATAGACCGATGACGAAGACGCGTACACCAGGTGCTTGACGGAATTATGACGACAGGCCTCCAGCATATTCGTGAAACCGGTGAGGTTACTGTCGGCATACACGTTCGGATTGGTGATCGAATAACGCACGCCCGCCTGTGCCGCGAGATGGATGACCCGCGCTGGCTTGTGGGTCTCGAACAATGCCTTTATTTTTTCGCGGTCGGTCAGATCAATCTCGAAAATTTCGACATCCGGACACACCGCTTTTACACGGTCGCGTTTTAATTGCGGATCATAATAATCGTTAAAGTTATCGAGCCCGATTACTTTCTCGCCGCGCACCTGCAAGGCCCTGCAGACGTAGCTACCGATAAAGCCTGCGGCACCGGTGACTAATACCGTCATGCTTACTCTGCACTACCGCCGCGGATTTTTTCCAGGATGCCGTCGAGTGCGTCCAGACCGTGATATTGAATCACCAGCTTTCCGCGGCCGCCGCGACCATGCAGAACCTGCACCTTGGTATTCAGCCGTTCGCCCAATTCGCGTTCCAGCGTAGCGATATCGGCATCGGCTTTTTTCACCGGCTTGGCGGCAGTCTTGCTCGGAATTTTGCCGGCTGACAGGGATTGTGCGCGACGTTCGACTTCACGCACCGACCAGCCGTTTTCGGCCGCTTCCTTGGCCAGAGCAATCGCGGCCGGAGCCGCCAGCGTCAGCAGGGCGCGGGCATGGCCCATTTCCAGTTTCTTTTCTTCCAGCAGTTTGCGGATTTCATCCGGCAACTCGAGCAGACGCAACAAGTTCGATACCGCGGCGCGCGAACGACCGACGGCTTCTGCCGCTTGCTGGTGCGTCAATGAAAATTCGTCGATCAAGCGCGATAAAGCCTGCGCTTCTTCCAACGGATTCAAATCCTCACGCTGGATATTTTCGATCAACGCCATCGCGATAACGGCGCGATCATCCACTTCGCGCAAGACCACCGGCACTTCTTTCAGGCCGGCGATTTGCGATGCGCGCCAGCGGCGTTCACCGGCGATGATTTCGTACTGGTCTTTTTTCAGCAGGCGCACGACGATCGGCTGGATCAAACCCTGTACCCGAATCGAATCGGCCAATTCATTCAAGCGCGCCGGATCCATGCCGGTCCGCGGCTGATAGCGGCCAGGCTGCAGTTTCTCGATCGCAATATTCAACAGGCCATCACCGGCCAGTTCGGTTTCGGTCGCTGCCGCGAGGCTTTTGCTGCCGCCGCCGAGCAAACTGCTCAAGCCGCGTCCCAATGCCGGTTTTTTCGTCGCCATAATACTTTCCTACTTCTTCTTTTCGCGACGAATGATTTCGCCAGCCAAACCCATATACGCCACGCCACCGCGGGATGCCTTGTCGTAACCGACGATGCTTTGACCATGACTCGGGGCTTCGGCCAAACGGACATTACGGGGAATGATCGAGCGGAAAACCTTGTCGCCGAAGTGCTTGGTCAACTCGCCCGATACCGCATTCGCCAAATTGTTTCTGACATCGAACATGGTGCGAACCACGCCGACGATTTCCAGCGATGGATTGAGTTTCGCCTTCAATGCATCGATCGTGTTGATCAGTGCCGACAAACCTTCCAGCGCAAAATATTCGCATTGCATCGGCACGATGATGCCATCGGCTGCCGCCAGTGCATTCAAGGTCAATAAAGACAGCGACGGCGGGCAATCAATCAGGATGTATTGATAGTTCGCACGCACGGTTTCCAGCGCTGCCTTCAAACGCTGCTGGCGATCCGGCAAATCCATCAATTCGATTTCGGCCGCGGTCAGATCGATATTGCAGGGCAGCAGATCGTAGCCCTCGGCCGCTTTCACGATGGCTTGCTGGCATTCGCACTCGCCCATGATCACTTCGGTAATCGAATGTTCGAGTTCGCGCTTGTCCACGCCCGATGCCATGGTGGCGTTGCCCTGCGGATCGAGATCCACCAGCAACACCTTGCGAGGAGTCAGGGCCAATGCCGCTGCAAGATTTACCGCCGTCGTGGTTTTCCCCACGCCGCCTTTTTGATTGGCAATCGCAATTATTTGAGCCATGCAGTGGGAACCCTGAATAAACGGTGTAGTTAATCGTGTCGCTTGTCCATCAATTATGCGGGTTTGGCGGGTTTGAAGCGACTATTACCAGATGCCGTTCGCCCGCAAGGCCGGGGACTTGCAGCCGGTGCGAGCTTTTAAACTGCCAACCGGCGGGCAATTCGGCGATTTCCTCATCCGGCTGCACGCCTTTCATGGCGAGCAATTGACCGCCCGGCTTCAGCAAATGTCCGCCGACTTCAATGATGCCCGCCAAACGGTCCAGTGCCCTGGCCGTGATCAGGTCGTACTGGCCCGATTCGGGCACGGATTCGGCCCGGGATTCGATAACGCGCGCATTCTTCAGGCCCAGACTGCGCACAGCCTCGCGTAAAAACCGGCATTTCTTGCCATTGCTTTCGACCAGGCTAACTTGCAGGTTCGGCTTGGCAAGCGCCAACGGAATACCCGGTAGACCCGGCCCGGTTCCCAAATCGGCGAGGGTTCCGGATTCGACGTAAGGATGCATGGCCAGCGAATCCAGTACATGCTTGATCAGCATTTCATGCACGTCGCGCACGGCGGTGAGGTTGTAGGCCTTATTCCATTTTTCCAGCAAGGCAAGATAGTTGAGCAGTTTTTCGGCGAGCGTACCGTCATTGAGTTCGAACGCGGCCAGGCCGGCGTTTAATTCTGGGCGTAGATGTTCGAGTGCGTGCATGGCGATATTGTAATCGAAGGGCCGCGATTTTTCGGTTATCGTGGGACTCGGATGTCTAGATGGGTGAGTTCATGAGCAAGATTTTACTGACCGGCGCCACCGGCTTTCTGGGCCAGCATATCCAGCGCGAATTATTGGCTGCCGGTCACCAGGTCAAAGCCTTGTCGCGATCGGAACAAGCCGATGCCTTGCTGGCATCGCAAGGCGCGGAACCGGTTCGAGCCGAATTGACCGACGCCGATTCACTGACGAGAGCGGCAAAGGGCGTTGATGCCATTTTTCATACGGCCGCCGATACCAATACCTGGCGCGTGAACAATGCATCGCAAACGCGAACCAATGTTGGCGGGATGCAAAATTTGATTGCGGCAGCGAAAAGCAACGGCGTAAAACGGATTTTGCATACTTCCAGTGTGTCGGCGTATTCGCATCTCGCGCACGGCGTGTTGCGCGAAGACTTGCCGCAACGCGGTGGCGAGAGCTGGATCAATTACGAACGCACAAAATTCCTTGCCGAAAAAGCCGTGCGCGAATCCGGACTGGATTTCATCATTTTCCAGCCTTCGCATATTCTCGGTCCCGGCGACAAGCAAAACTGGTCGCGGCTGATCCGTTTGATCGACCAAAACAAGCTTCCCGGCGCGCCGCCGGGTTCCGGCGCATTTGCCGATGTCCGTGAAATCGCCAAGGCCCAGGTACGCGCTTTCGAAGCGGGCAAATATGGCGAGGCGTATTTGCTGGGCGGACAACACGCGAGCTTTCTCGAACTGATCCAACAGGTCGGCACCAAGCTCAATCGCAAGACACCGAAGAAACCGATACCGGCATTTGCCCTGCGCGTATTCGCGCAGATGAAATACGGCGTCTCGCTGATCACCCGGGTGCCGCCGGATATCACGCCTGAATCGGCGATGTTCACAATCCACGACCTGAAAGTGGATTCCGGCAAGGCGAAACGCGAGCTCGGCTATATCGAAACCGATCTCGATGCTTTATTGAACGACACGATTGCGTGGTTGCGCGCGGAGAAGATGATTGGATGATCGTATGGCGGTGCGCCGAGGCGCGCCCTACGAATAAATATCCGGCTTGCTTATTTCCATCGCGCGATCCGGTTTCGCCAGCGCGCTGAAACCGTAGCTTTCGTAGAGCTTGTGCGCATCGGCCGTCATCAGCATCCAGCGGCGCAGGCCTTGCAATTCGGGCTGCGCTTGCACAGTTTGCATCAGTTTCTTTCCAATGCCGCGACCGCGGAATTCCGGCAGCGTAAATACATCGCAAAGATAGGCAAAGGTGGCGCCATCGCTGATTACCCGGGCAAAGCCGATTTGCCTTTCACCCAAGAAAGCCGAAAAACAATACGAATTCTCGATCGATTTCTGCACGGTCGAGCGGGGGATGTTTTTTGACCAATACGCATCCTTCGACAGGAATGCATGCACTAGGTCTAGATCGACATCGGCGCGATTGGTGGAGATTCGAATGTCGGAATTATCCATTTACATACTCCGGCAGCCAGGTCGCAAGTTCCGGCCAGATGATGACAAGAAGCAACATCAGGATTTGCAGGGCAATGAACGGAACCACGCCGCGATAGATGTCGATGGTTTTTACTTCCGGCGGCGCCACGCCGCGCAGATAAAACAGTGCAAATCCGAATGGCGGTGTCAGGAAAGATGTCTGCAAATTGATCGCCATCACCACGCCCAGCCAAACCGGATCGACGCCCATCGCCAGCAACACCGGCGCCACGATGGGTACGACGACGAATACGATTTCGATAAAGTCGATCACGAAGCCGAGCAGAAACATCACCAGCATCACGATGAACAATGCACCCCATTTGCCGCCCGGCACATTGCTCAATACGTGGTGCACCAGATCGTCGCCGCCATAACCGCGGAACACCAGCGAGAACAGGGCCGCGCCGATCAGGATGGCAAACACCATGCCGGTAACTTTGGCCGTCTCCCTCGACACGTCTTTGAATTTATCCCAAGTCAGTTGTTTACCGATCAATGCAAATACCAAAGCGCCGACGGCGCCGACGGCGGCGGCTTCGGTCGGCGTTGCGATGCCGAACAGGATCGAGCCCAATACCGCAAGAATCAAACCCAGCGCCGGAATAATGGCGCGGCATAAATCCCACCACGACCGTTTTGCCGTTTGTTTCAGGGCCGGTGCACGCAGCGGTTCCCGCCATGCCACCCAAAGCACGTAGATCAGATAGAGGACCACCAGGCCCAGCCCCGGGATAATCGCGCCGACAAACAAGTCGCCGACGGAAACGGTATCCGGCGAAAAATTGCCGAGCTTCAATTGCGCTTGCTGGTAGGCATTGCCAAGCTGATCGCCGAGCAATACCAGAATCAACGAGGGCGGAATGATTTGCCCGAGCGTGCCGGAAGCACAAATGGCACCCGTCGCCAATTTCGGGTCATAGCCGTGACGCAACATGGTCGGCAGCGAAATCAAACCCATCGCCACCACGGTGGCACCGACAATGCCGGTGGAAGCCGCGAGAATCGCACCGACGATAATCACCGCGACAACCAGACCACCGCGGACGGTGCCGAACAAGGATGCGATCGCTTCCAGCAGGTTTTCGGCAATGCGGGATTTCTCCAGCATGATGCCCATGAACACGAATAGCGGAACCGCCATCAAGGTGCCGTTGTTGATCGTGCCGAAAATGCGATTCGGAAAGGCTTCAAGGAAACTGGGATCGAAATTGCCCAGCAGCGTGCCTGTCCCGGCTGCCAGCAAGGCAACACCACCGAGCACGAATGCAACCGGGAATCCGCTCGACAAACCTGCCAGCAAACCCAGCACCAGCAGGAGCAACATGATGACATGCTGGGTTTCCATGCTCATGACTTGGCTTCGCTTTTGAATGTCCGCCAAGTGCGAAGCGCATGGGCCAAGGCTTGCAGGATCAACAATATTGCCGACAGGGGAATCAGCGTTTTTATCAGAAACCAGCCTGGCAATCCGCCGGAATTCGAACCTTCATGCTGCGACCAGCTGGCCGCCACATAGTCGTAACTTATCCAGCACCAGAAAATGCAAAGCGGCAGCAGGAAGATAAAAATGCCGATCAATTCCACCAGCGCCTGTTTGCGCATCGACCAGCGCTGCGAAAAAATATCGACCCGGACATGGCTGTTGTATTTCAGGCCGTAACCCAGCGCCAACAGGAACGCAGTGCCGTGCAGCCACTGCGTGAGTTCCTGCGAGGCAATCGAACCGACGCCGAGGCAGTAACGCGCCACCACCAGCGCAAACATCAGCGCCACCAGCAGCACGCAACATACCGCTGCAATACTGCCGGCCACTTCCGTGATGGCATCTGCCCAACGAATCAAAAACTTCATGCTGGATTAGCTATGCCGGCAAGAAGGCGTCGCAAAACTATCCAACCGCCATTTTTGCGAATCTGGAATTTCACCATTCGGCAATGATCCAGCTGACCGGCACTACGCCACCGGCAGCCTCTGCATCGGCTTTGTCGAGCCGGCCGTCGCCGTTGTTGTCCATGATGTAATAAGGCTTTCCGCGTGACGGCGTGACTTTCACCATCGTCACAATGCCGCCCTGGCGATACTCTTCGACGACGTCGCCATTGTCGCGGGTACGAATGCGAACCGTCGGATCGGCATCGTCATTGGTTTTGGCCGGAATTTTTTCCGGTACCGGAGCTTCCTGCTTCGCCGCGGGTTCTGCCGCTTTTTCGGCCGCTTTCTCCGCTGCCGTAACGTCCTGCATGGCCAGTGCCAGCAATACACCGAAAATGATTTTCATGGCTTGTTCCTCGATTGGTGGATAAACCCCCTGCCGACAGCATCGCAAAGTTCAGCAAGGCACTCAAGCGGCGTAGAATAGCCGCTCCGTGCATATTGAGACACGCCATGTCCCGCTTGGTTCTGATTGATGGTTCATCTTATTTATACCGCGCATTCCATGCCCTGCCTCCGCTAACTGCGCCGGATGGCACGCCGACAGGCGCCCTGCACGGCATCGTGAACATGCTTCGCGCCACATTGAAGGAAAAGCCGGATTTCGCCGCTTTCGTGATGGACGCTTCCGGACCGACGTTCCGCGACGAGCTCTACGCCGAATACAAGGCCAACCGGCCGCCAATGCCGGATGATCTGCGTTCCCAGGTCGAGCCGATGATGCAGATTGTCGAGGCACTTGGGTTTCCGATCTTGCGTGTCGGTGGCGTTGAAGCCGATGACGTGATCGGTACGCTCGCGGTTCAAGCGCATGCCAAGAATATCGACGTCACGATATCGACCAGCGACAAGGATTTCGCACAGCTGGTACGCCCAGGCATCAGACTCAGCAATACGATGAGCGGCAGCGTGCTCGACAGCACCGAGGCGGTGATCGAAAAATTCGGCGTACGTCCGGAACAAATCATCGATTATCTGGCCTTGATGGGCGACACGGTCGACAACGTGCCTGGCATCGATAAATGCGGCCCGAAAACCGCGGCGAAATGGCTGGCGGAATATTCGACGCTGGAAAACCTGGTCGCCAATGCGGATAAGATCACCGGAAAGATTGGCGAGAATTTGCGCGCCGCATTGTCGCGCTTGCCGTTGAACCAGCAATTGGTCACGATCAAGACCGATGTGGAGCTCGACAAGATGCCGGACGAATTGGTTCTTCGCGAAAAACATTTCGATGAATTGAAAGCGCTTTATAAACGTTATGGTTTCAACTCCGCCTTGAAGGAACTGGAAGGCGGGGCCTCGACATCACAAGCTACGAAATCGGGTGCCGAACCCACCAAAACGGCATCGCTGTTTGAAACGCCGGACGCTTCGCATTCCGTCAAGGGCAATTACGAATGCATCACGACAACGGAACAACTCTCGACATGGGTTAAAAAACTCGAAGCCGCCAGTCTGTTTTGTTTCGATACCGAAACCGACGCAATCAGGACTCGTCGGCATCAGCCTTTGCACCGAAACGGGACATGCTGCCTATATTCCGATTGCGCATCGTTATCCGGGAGTACCTGCGCAGTTATCATGGGCTGAAGTTTCCGCCGCGTTAAAAACGGTGCTGGAAAATCCCGCCATTCACAAGGTCGGCCAGCACGGAAAATATGACCTGCACGTGTTGCGTCGCCATGGCATTGATGTTTTAGGCTATACCGAAGACACCCTGCTGGAAAGTTTCGTGTTCAATGCCGGCATTTCGCGCCACGACATGGACACGCT
>CAZPCE010000110.1:0-9174 GCA_964584915.1 uncultured Arenimonas sp.
GCGAAACATAGTCGCGCGTTTCCTTGTAGGGGATGGTTTCAATCCAGAAATCCGGTTCCAGGCTCGGGCGAGCGTCTTTCCAGCGCGATATCGGTGCCGGTCCTGCGTTGTAGGCCGCGATCGCCATGTACGGAAAGCCGTCGTAGCGATCCAGCATTTGCCGCAGATAGGCAGTCCCCAGGGTGATATTGGTTTCCGGTTCGAACAGGCTTTCGCCGCCGCGCCATGGCATGCCGAGACGTGCCGACACTTGCGCACCGGTTCCCGGAAGGATTTGCATCATGCCGCGTGCATCGGCGGCTGAGCGGGCGCGTGGCATGAAAATACTCTCGGCCCGCGTTTGTCCGGCAACCCAGGACGGGTCGAGTGAATTGATTTTCGCCTGCTCGCGCAAATGCCGTTCGTGATGAAGCGGGAAACGCAAGGAGTAATATTGCAAATCGCTCGGCGTGTTGCCGATAGAAAATACCGCGCGGTCGTACCAGTTTTCATCTTGCGCCAGCGCGATCGCGACTTTCTTTTCTTCGGGCGTATAACTGTCGAGTGCGGCGTTGAATTCTTTCAATGCGTAAGTCACTCGATCGATCGCGAACAATTCAAACGCCCGCACGATGCGGCCATCATTCGCGACTTTTTGAATCACCGCGCGATTATTGCTGGGCTCGAGCGGGCACAGCAGGTAGGGCTGGTTCAAACGGTCGGCGGCAAGCCAGCCATGGAAGTTCGCGCTTTGCGCCGCCTTGGCGTACAGCACTTTTGCCGATTCTTTCTGGTTCAGGCGTTCCCGCAGGCGTGCTTCGAAATATTGGTACTGCGAACTGTTGCGTTGCGTGCTGCCCATTTTTTCGATTGCGGCAAGCGCGGCGACGTCGTCGCCGCGACTCATGGCTTCACGAACACGCCATTCATGCAGTTTTTCGTCGTAGGCGACTTCCGGCACCGCATTCAGGCGTCGAGCCGAATTGGCGCCATAGGAAGCTACGGTCCACAGTGCCACTTCATTGAGCACGCGGCCACGCTCGCTGTCCTGCAAGCCGAGTGTTGAGGTGATCGCGGGAAGTTGCGATTCGGCGGAATCCGGGTTTCGTTTTGCCAAACGCACCAAACCTTGCACGGCCATCTGCCGGCTCCGCGTCGTTTTCGGCCACGTCACATAGCGTGCATGCGGGTTGTCGATAAAGTCGGCATAGCTGCGCGCCTGAAGCGCATCATCGGCCGGTAGTGCGATAGCCAGCGCGCGCATCAAACTGGTCTGGCCTTGTGCGGCCGCCAAATCGATACGTTGCCAACGCAATGCGTTATCGAGTTTGTCGAGTTCGCCCAGACGCGCAAAGACGGCGTCACATGAATTCGGTAGCGATTTTCCGTTCAACCAGATTTTTTGCGCATCGCGAATCCAGTTGTCGTCGACTTTGCTTAGCGCCATTCGTGCATTCAGATCGGCGCATTGCAAATCCGGATCGTCACTGCCGCGGTAAAAACGGGCAAAGCCGTTCCAGTCTTTCTGGCTGTTCAAATAATTCAGGTAGGCATTGCGCAACCAATCGCCGGCGGCCAGGGATTGGTAGCGCTGCAAAAGCGTTTCGATATCTTTCCGGTCCGATGCGCTGACCGTTTTTGCATTCAGGCGCTTTTTGAACGCCAGCACTTCGAGCCAGCTGAACAGCGGATGTTCGCTCAGGGTGTTTCGCTCGGTTGCATCGAGGTCACCGCGTTCGCTCGCTTCCAGTGCCGCCTGGATATTGCTGCGTTGCGATTTCCATTCATTCGCCCGCGCCGCATTGGCAAACAAAAGAAACATGGCGAGAGTAAAAATAGTTAAGATAAATTTTTTCATGACCGTAGTTTAGCCGATGCCATCTCAAATACCGCGTGAACAGGCCGATATTCATGGGTCTTGAATGGTTGCTGTATCCGCTCGCCGGCATATTCGCGGGCCTGATGGCGGGCCTGCTTGGCGTCGGCGGTGGTTTGATTCTCGTGCCGATTCTGGTGTTCCTGTTGCCGCATCAGGGTGTCGATGAAGCGAGTCTCATGCCGATGGCCTTGGCGACATCGCTGGCCAGTATTTTTCTGACCGGCATTTCTTCGGCATATGCCCACCACAAGCGTGGCGCCGTTTTGTGGATCACGACATGGTGGCTGGCACCGGGGTTATTGATCGGTGCTGCACTGGGCGGCTTGTTTGCCGTCCAACTCGAAGCCCGGACGTTGAAAATCGCCGTGGCGGTATTTTGCGTTTTGGTCGCCTTGCAAATGTTGCTGGAGTGGCCCAGGCCCTCTTCCAATTCAGAAAATAAGGTCGCACGAGGACCATTTTACAGTTTGTCCGGCATCGTGATCGGTTTTGTTTCCTCGATTGTCGGCATTGGTGGCGGCAGTCTGACGGTCCCCTTGCTGGTGACCAAAGGCATTGTGCCGGTACGAGCGGTGGCCACCTCCAGTGCTTGCGGCGTTGTCATTGCGCTATCGAGTGCATTGACCTATGCCAGCCTGACTCCCGATTCCGCGATGCCGGCCGGTAGTTTGGGTTTCGTAAACCTGCCGGTCGCGTTGCTGATTGCAGTGGCTTCGATCGTCTCGGCCCCGTTGGGCGCAAAGTGGGCGCACCGGTTGCCGGCGGCCCGTCTGAAGCAGGTATTTGCTGGCTTTTTACTGCTCGTTGCCGCCATTTTGGCGAATCATGCATTTTGAGACTTGTGTTCTTTTCACATTTTGTTTACAAGTTGTAACAGCTCCCCAATCCGAGGGTGCTACTTCGTCTCCTGTTCCATTTAACCTGCTGGGGATTCAAAAATGAAACGTCGAAATCAAAAACACATAAGTGTTGCGGTACGTACTGCTTTATTGCTCTCTGCTCTGCCTTTTACCGTTCAGGCCCAACAAGCCGCCGAGCCGACCAGGACACTTGACGAAGTCAAAGTGACCGGCTCCCGCATCAAACAAGCCGACGCCGTAACGCAATCGCCGGTGGAAGTCATCACCCGCGAGCAAATCGAAAAGACCGGTGTCACCTCGGTCGGTGAATTGCTGCAACAAGTCACTGGCGGCGGCTCGGCATTAAATGCCAAATTCAATTCCTCCGGTAACTTCGGTTATCCGGCCGATGGTGGCGGTATCGGTGCCGGTTCGGCACAGGTTGATCTGCGTCATCTCGGTTCCAAGCGCGTATTGGTTCTGGTGGATGGTATCCGTTGGGTAAACGAGTCTTCCGCCTCCGGTGTTTCCGGCAGTGCCGATCTCAATACCATTCCGTTGGCGATCATCGAACGCATCGAAATTCTCGAAGATGGCGCTTCCGCCATTTACGGTTCGGATGCCATCGGCGGCGTGGTGAATATCATCACCCGCAAGAAATACGACGGCGCTTCGATCCATGCCAAATATGGCCAATACGACGAAGGCGGCGATACCACCGATGTCAGCATGACCTTGGGCGGTAGCAGCGACGAGTTTTCGGCCGTGTTCGGTGCCAGCTATTACAAGCAGAAGTCGATCAGTTCCGATGCCTACGAGCAATCCAGGTTTCCGGTTCCAGGCGGCGGTTTGGCCTACGGCAGCTCGGCAACGCCGCAGGGCCGTTTCACCTTTTGCGATCCGGCACGTCCGGTCGGCTCCTATGGTTCCTGCTCGGCAAGCCAGGAATTTTTCTACGACGTAACGCTGAACAACGGTACCCTGGCTCCAAACTGGAACTCTGCCAATCCGTCGGCAGGCAGCTATCACGATTTCAGCGGCGCCGACCGTTTCAATTATTCGGTTTACAACCTGCTGTTGACGCCATCGGAACGCAAAAGCGTTTTCACCAATATCAGCTACAACATCAGCGACAACGTCAGCCTGCATGCCAAGGCCATGTACAATAATCGTACTTCGACCAACCAGGCGGCTCCTGAACCGATTTTCGTCGGTCCTTACGCGGGCACCGGCGGCATTGCCGATACCATTTTCATCAGTGCGCTGAACCCGTTCAATCCGTTCGGCATTGACCTTGATCCGTCCAGCAATTTCGGCTGGGTCACACGTCGTCCGGTGGAAGTCGGTCCGCGCGTCTTCAATCAGAATGTGGATACCTGGTATTTCAACGTAGGCCTCGACGGCAATTTTGCCGCCGGCGACCGCACTTATGATTGGGACTTGAATTACGTCCATACCGAAAACTCGGCAGAACAAACCTTCACCAATGGCTACAACATGGCGCACATCGCCATTGCCCTCGGCAATCCGGCCACTTGCGCCGCAACACCTGGCTGTACGCCGCTCGATTTGTTCGGCGGCCAGGGTCGTCCGATGACGCAGCAGATGATCGACTGGATTCGCACGACGCAAATCGACAGCAGCGAGCAAATTCTCGATATCTTCTCGGCCAACATCACCGGCGATTTGTTCAAGATCGGCGATCGTACCGCCGGTTTCGCCGCCGGTGTCGAACATCGCCGCTACAAGGGCGAATTCAATCCCGATCCACTGCGTCAAACCGGCGAATCGCAGGATTCCTTCGCGGCACCCGTCTCTGCCAGCTACAACGTCAGCGAAATTTACGCCGAGTTGAATGCACCGATTGCCGATACCTTTGATCTGAGTGCCGCATTGCGTTATTCCGATTACAGCAATTTCGGCGGAGCAACTACCGGTAAAGTCGGTTTCCGTTGGCAGCCTATCGAAGATTTGGTATTGCGTGGTACTTACTCGCAGGGCTTCCGTGCCCCGAACATCGGCGAGTTGTACGGTTTGACCCAGTTCGGCGCAACGCTTGTCGATCCTTGTGGCCCGACCAATGGCGCATTGGTGGTGGATGCCGGCGACGGCCTGAATACCACTCCGCTGGAAACCGCATGCCGTGCCCAGGGCGTACCGAATGGCTTCCGCCAGGCGAATACCCAGATCACGACATTCACCGGTGGCAATCCGAACCTGAGTCCGGAAGATTCCAAGAGCTACACGTTTGGGGTCGTTTATAGCCCAAGCTGGGCCGAAGGCCTGTCGTGGTCGGACCGTCTGGATTTCGAGTTGAGCTATTACAACCACAAGATCGACGGTGCTATTCAAGCGCGGGATATTCAGGCTTTGCTTGATGCGTGTTTGGCGGCTGGCGGAACAGACCCAACCCTTTGTTCGCCTTTCGTGCGTCCGGGCAGCGGCGGCGGCAATCTTGCGCCACCGAACAACTTCCTCGACAACCTGGGCGAAATCAAGACCGATGGTTTCGATGTCAAGGTCAACTGGAGCAGTCCGCAGTGGAGCATGGGTCGCCTGACCGCTGCGCTGCAAGCCTCTCACGTGCTTGATTACAGTGCGGTCGATTCCGACGGCAATGCGGCACAACGTACCGTCGGCATCGAAGTCAACGACAGTGCGATTCCCGATTGGCAAACCAACTTGCAAATCGGTTGGCTGGTCGACGATTGGTCCTTCAACTGGAACATGCGTTACACCAGTGCCGTCAAGGAAGCCTGCAATGCCGACATCGAAGGACTGCCGGGTTGCCCGACCGCCACTTCATTCAGCACGCTGGGCGGTACGACCTATCACGATGCACAAGTCAGCTGGAACAATGCTTTCAGTGCCGAAGGCATGAAACTCTCGCTGGGCCTGAACAACGTGTTCGCGAAAGATCCGCCCATCTGCCTGACCTGTTCCCTGAATGGCTATGATGCGGGCACCTACGATATTCCTGGCCGTTTCTGGTATATCAGCATGGATTACAAATTCTAGTTTTCTGTCAGGATTTGTTGTTCCAAACGAAAAACCGGCGAGCAATCGCCGGTTTTTTCTTGAATATCATCTATTGAAATTCCTGCTATTGACTGTCCTGCCTTTGGCATATGTCATTCAGCGAAAAAACATGCGTCATTTTCCAGAAGTGCGCTTTATTTTTGCAGGCATCCTCTGGGCAACGATGACTTCCATCATTTCAATCACCGCTTGCGCCTCTCTTACTGGCAGCCCCCGCATCGCGGCAAGACATCGTTGTTCCAGCGTGTTGAGGACCTGATGGTGGCCGTTATCCACTGGCGTCGTCTCGGCAATTAGATTGGGGTAGTGCGCTTGCATCGGGCCGCGTCCCGTTGCCAACCACTCAATCCCGGTGTTGGTGGCGATCGCTATATCGATCAAATGCCTGACAGTGGGAGTAACGCCGTCGCGACGCTCCCATTGGGCCACCGCGCTGCGTGCCACATGAACATAGCTCGAAAGCTCGGACTGGCTCAGGCGCGCCAATCTGCGCGCTTGGCGAATGCGATTGGTTAAGGTCGGCATTGTAAGCCCCTGATTTCGATAGCAGTGCTAAGCACTATCAGTCATGTCAGTGAAGCTGTCAAATTCTTGTAGCCCAATACTAACGATTGTCGAGTCGATTATTATTGTTACAACTTGTTACGTCATTTTGCTAAGCGTAACTTAGCAAAAACCCAGAATCCAGTCTCAGGTTCTGAGCGTGGCGTCCTTCAAAATGCCCTGCGTTGGCGGCTTGCACCACACACGACTATCTTCAGGGGATACAACAAATGGCAGCACAAAATAACGTCAACACGTTGGCGGTTGTTCAACTCGATCTTGGCAAAAAACACACCGGCTTGGTGTCTTTGATGACCCTCTTGATCTTGTTGTTGGCCACCGTCACCGCACAAGCTGTCCCTGTGCGTGATGCCATCTCCGACCGTGTCGGTGCGACCGCCGGCCAGTTTCGCGTTGACGAATCAGGCTCTGCCACCTATTCCATTCCCATTTACACTCCGCCGGGTACCGCGGGTGTCGTACCGCAACTATCGTTCTCCTATAACAGCCAAGGCGGCAATGGCCCGCTCGGTAAAGGGTGGGGCGTCAGCGGCACGTCGGGTATTTCCCGTTGCAGAGCCACCCGTGAACACGGCGACTTTTTTGCCAATGGCACGGCGATTGACGGTGACCCTGCACCGATCAATTTCAGCGATAGCGACCGTTTTTGCCTGGACGGGCAACGCCTGATTCCTGCCCCGGCAACGGCGCAAGTATGCAAGGCGCTGGCAGGCGCCACGGTGAGGCAATATCGCACCGAGCTGGAAAGCTTCCAGCGCATTTGCGAATACCGTTTTATCCTGGCTGACGGCCCGCGTTTTTTCACGGTTGAACGCAAAGACGGCTCCACCAGTTGGTATGGCGACCGCGTCAGTACGACCGGCAGCGCCAGCGGTACGCGAAGCGACAGCATTATTCCCGTCGCCGCAACGCCTTCTGTCTTTTTGGGCTGGGCGCAAACCCGCTTCCAGGACTCGACGGGCAATTACATTGATTACGATTATCTCAACAATCCCGCCGGCGCCAGCTACACCGGCGAGCAATTGCTGTATCAAGTCCGCTACACCGGCAAGGTCGTGCTGCCCGGGCAAACCGGTACCGCCAAACCCACCTATGCCACCGTGCGGTTCAATTACAGCAACTTGCCTGCCGCCGATTATGTGATCGGCTACAGCTCGGGCATGCTGATGTCACAAACCCAAAAACTCGACAGCGTGTCCGTTCTCAACGGCAGCACCACCGTCCGCCATTATGTGCTCACCTACAACAAGTCGATTTCCGGCACCAATGCCAACACCTTGACCAGTTTCAAGGAGTGTTCCGACACCACGCAAACCACCTGCTACTCGCCCACCAATTTCGACTGGAGCGTGGCGCGTAACCAGCTGACCAACTACGAACACCCGACCGATCTGAACATCGGCAACAACGATAATTTCGAAGGTTACCAATTAGGCGACATCGATGGCGACGGTCGCCAGGACATGGTCTGGCTCGAAGACGGTACCAGTGCATTTGGCGGCGGCTGCGCCACCGAATATATCCGGGTGGCGTTTGGTTCCATCGATGCCAGCAGTCGCAACACCTTCAACCGTGTCAATCAAACCGCCATTTGTACCGAGACCGAATTGATGTCGGCACGCGGCGATGGCAGCTGGATGCTCTTCGATTACGACGGCGACGGTCGTGATGATTTATTCATGACCCGCGGCGACGGTAGTTCCTGGGTGATCTATCCTTCGCTAGGCAAGCCTGTCAGTGGCGGAAAAGTATTCAACAACGCGCAAAATCTGATTGCGGGCTTGACGCCCGCGATTCCCAGTTCGACAAAAGACAATCATCCGCAACTGGCCGATTTCAACGGCGATGGTTTGCTTGACGTGGTGTATTCGGTTACCGGCGGCCGTCGCGTCCGATTGATGGTGCGCAACGGCGCCGCCTTTAACTGGGGCAACGAGCTCACGGTCAACTTCGCCACCTCGATGGAATCGGATTGTTCGGTGGGCACGATGGAATGCGCCCGAACATCGGCCAACCTGTACCGCAAAAATGGTTCATTCCAGTTGCTCGATTTCAACGGCGATTCACGCTCGGATTTGTTGACGACGCTGAAGAAGACGACAAAAACCTACGGCGCCGGTTGTGAGCCTCAGCGCGTAAAACCAAGCCGTGGCGTGAAGGTAGGTGGCGCCAATTGCATCGAAACCAACACCTACGAATATCTCATCACCATGAACGTCGCCTCGATCACGCCGACGGCGATTAATTTCGAGGGGGGTTCGGCCTGGACGACGAAATACACCTATAACACCACGACGATTATCAATTACCAAACCGAGCAACGCTTTGCCGATTTCAACGGCGATGGCTTGACCGACCTGCTCGCCAGAAACGTCGATGTCTGGAATCTTTATACCAACACCGGTAAAACCTTCATCAATACCGGCATCAGTTTCAACCCCAGTTTTTCCGATTACCTGCAGATTGTCGACGTCAATGGCGATAGCCGTGCCGACGTCATTTATCCCCAAGCCAGCAGATCGACCTTTGATGTTCGCTATGGCCTGGCCACCGGCGGTTTTTCCACGCCTTCGGCTTATCCAGGCGGCGCGGCATTGATCAATTGCAGCGATACCTGCATGAATCGCTTCAGTTATATCTTCAACGATTTCGATGCCGACGGCGCACTCGATTCCATCCGGATCAAATGGGCCACCGCGAATGGCGGCGGGCCGGATCAGCGTATTGCTTCCACCCGCAGTGATAACGTCAGCCGCTACCAGCCGCGCGATGTGATGATTCGCATCACCAACGGCTTCGGCGCCAAGACGGAACTGGCCTACCAACCCTTGTCGTTGAAGAATATTTATTTGCGCGACAGCAATTCGCGCAATA
>CAZPCE010000111.1:0-8611 GCA_964584915.1 uncultured Arenimonas sp.
TCAGGCACTGGCAAGTCAGTGTTGATGCGATCCATTCTGGCTCTGCGACGGCCGCAGGGCGGGCATATTGAAGTGCTAGGCCTCGATGTTTATTCCGAAGACACCAAGGCAAGAATAAAGATCGAAACCAATACCGGCGTGCTGTATCAGAATGGCGCCTTGTTTTCATCGCTGACAGTGGAAGAAAATGTTGCGGTACCGCTGAAAGAACACTACGGTGACTTGCCGGACAAATTGGTACACGAACTTTGCATGCTGAAGATTCGTCTGTCGGGCTTGCCAGACAATGCGTCAGAAAAATACCCGTCACAACTGTCCGGCGGTATGCGTAAACGTGCCGGCATCGCACGAGCGCTGGCACTGGATCCGGCGCTTGTGTTTCTGGACGAACCCACCGCTGGCCTTGACCCCATTGGTGCGGCGGCTTTTGATCAACTGATCCTTACATTGCAACGCGCCCTGGGCTTGACCGTTTTCCTGATCACCCATGACCTCGATACTCTATACACGATCTGTGATCGCGTTGCGGTGATCGCGGATAAAAAAGTGCTGATCAATGCACCGATAAAAGAAGTGGAAAAGTTTGATCACCCCTGGGTGCAGGAATATTTTCATGGCCCGCGTGGTCGCGCCGCTCAAGGCGCACAACATTTGCTGGAGAAATAATATGGAAACCCGTGCCAATCATGTGCTCATCGGTGCATTCACGCTGGCGGTAATCATTGCTTCGGTCATGTTCGCCTTGTGGGCGGCAAAGTATGGCTCCGACCGAA
Source organism: uncultured Arenimonas sp. (assembly GCA_964584915.1). Lineage (GTDB taxonomy): Bacteria > Pseudomonadota > Gammaproteobacteria > Xanthomonadales > Xanthomonadaceae > Arenimonas. The sequence continues at coordinate 774 of CAZPCE010000111.1, forward strand.
AGTTCAACGATTTCGATGTCGTATTCGTCGAAGCCGTTACCGGCCTGTCGAAGGGCAGCGTCGTGCAATATAACGGTATCAATATCGGTGAAGTCCGCGACTTGAAGCTGGACAAAAAAGATCCAAGCAAAGTCATTGCCCGCGTCCGCGTCGAAGAAGGTACGCCGGTAAAAACCGATACCGTCGCGAAGCTCGCTTTTGTCGGCCTGACCGGTGTTGCGCAAATCCAGTTCACCGGCGGCAAGGCGGAAAGTCCCTTGCTGATCGAAACCTCCAAAGACGATATTCCGGTGATCATTGCCGAAGAATCCGCCATCTCGAAACTGTTGAACTCTACCGACGACATCACCACGACGGCCGCCGATGTGCTTATCCGGGTGAACAAGATGCTGAGCGATGCGAACGTCGCGAAAATCTCGAAGTCGCTCGACAATATCGAACAGATCACCGGCACCGTGGCCGGACAGAAGCAGGACATCGCAAAACTGCTGACCGATGCACGCAATGCCGCGACCAAACTCGACAGCACGCTGGCCAAAGCCGACAGCGCGATGGGCAAGCTCGACAAAGGCATGGACAGCCTCGATGAAGGCGTGTTCAAGGAATTGCCGAAGGTGGTTGCCTCACTTGAAAAAACATTGACCGAGCTGGAAAAACTCAGCACCAATGCCAATGGTCTGGTCGATGACAATCGCGACCAGATCAATTCATTTGCCAACCAGGGCCTGAGTCAGGTCGCACCTACGCTGAGTGAATTGCGGACACTGATAAAAGATTTGAATCGCCTGTCGGCCCGCCTCAACGAAAATCCCGCCGGCCTGATCCTGGGCCGCAATCAACCGGAAGAATTCAAGCCATGAAAATCTTCAAGTCACCTCTTCTCGTCAGCGCCGCATTGGTGCTTTGCCTGACAAGCTGCTTTTCTTCCGCCGGCTCGAAAAACACCGTGGTCTATACGCCGCGTGCATCATCGCCGACCGCGAGCACGAACACGGCAGTGCCTTGGCAAATTCGTATTGACGCACCCAAGAGCAGCGATTTTCTGGACTCCACGCACATCGCCGTAAGGCGCGCGAACAATACGCTGCAAGTATTCGGCGGAGCGCGCTGGTCCGACAGCGTGCCTGACTTGCTGAAGAACAGCCTGACCCAAACCTTCAACGACAGCGGCAAAATCAATGCCGTCACCGGTCTGGACAGCAATACAATCAGCGACGCCATTCTTCTGCTCGACATTCGGCAATTCGAGGCCGTTTACGAACCGGGCGACGACAGCGCGGCTGCCGTGATATCGGTACAGGCGAATATTCAATTGCAGAAGACCAACCGCATCATCGCCAGCAAGCATTTTTTGGTCAGCATTCCTGCACAGGACAAAAAAATCCCGCAAGTCATGACGGCGTTTGATACCGCCTTGCAGCAAGTATCGCAGGACATTTTGAACTGGACGCTGACAGCGGATGTCCCTGCAAGAAAATAAGCGTAGCCCGGGTCATGGCTCCATCTGACCCGGGGTGACAACTCGAAGGACCCGGGTCAGATGAAGCCATGACCCGGGCTACGGATATTGCGATAGGTCAGATTGATACGCTCCCCCACCGGCTTGGCGGTTTTCGCCAACGCATGCCGATAATTTTTCTGGGTATCGCCGCGCATCAACAACAAACTTCCATGCGGCAATTCCAGATGCACGGCTTTGGCGCCCGCGGTTTTTGCCTTGAATGAAAACCGCCGCATTGCACCCAGACTGATCGATGCGATCACCGGCTGCTTGCCGAGTTCCGGCTCGTCGTCGCTATGCCAACCCATGCTGTCCTGGCCATGACGATACAAATTCGCGAGAACCGAATTGAACGAAGTTTCGAATTCATTTTGTAAACGCAATCGAATTTCCTGCAACTCCGGCAACCAGTCCCTGGGTTCAAATCGCGTTTGCGAATACACATAACTCGCACCGGCATCGCCAACCCAGCAACTCAAGCGCGGCGAATCGACTTCACGGCCGAATATCCTGATGCGATGGCATTCCCATGCGATGTTTTCACGCAGGTTTTTCATCAACGTATCGGCCAACCCGGGTTCTATCCAATCCGGATAAAAAAGCAGATCGGCGCCGTGCAATGACAGCTTGGAAGCAGAATCAGTGAAATTCATGGGCCTATTGTAACGGTCGACCCGGTGAATTCATTGCCCGAACACCCTTAAAACGCGACAATAGAGCCCTACAAGGAGTGAGCTATGTCAGAGCGCGATATCATGGAATACGACGTTGTCACGGTGGGCGCGGGCCCGGCCGGTTTGTCGTTTGCGATACATCTGAAACAGCTCAATCCGGAACTCAGTGTCTGCGTGATCGAGAAGGCATCTACCATCGGCGCGCATATCCTTTCCGGTGCGGTGATCGAGCCGCAACCGCTGGATGAGCTGCTGCCGGGCTGGCGCGCAAATCCGCCGCCGATTTGCGTACCGGCGACCACCGACGAGTTCCTGCTACTGAGTAAAACCGGTTCGACCAAATTGCCGACACCGCCGCAAATGAACAACCACGGCAATTTCATCGTGTCGCTCGGCGCCACGTGCGCCTGGCTGGCGCCGCAGGCCGAAGCACTCGGCGTTGAAATCTATCCGGGTTTTGCCGCATCGGAAATCCTGTTCGACGATGCAGGCGCGGTTGCCGGTGTTCGGATCGGCGACATGGGCATCGCGAAAGATGGCCATCACAAGGACAGCTACACGCAAGGCATCGACATCAAGGCCAAACTGACGGTGCTGGGCGAAGGCGCGCGCGGGCATTTGACGAAACAACTGGTTCGCAAATTCCATCTTGACCTTGAATCGGATCCGCAAAGTTATTCGATCGGCATCAAGGAATTGTGGCAAGTCAAACCCGGTACCTCGCAACCCGGAAAAATTGTCCATACGGTCGGCTGGCCGGCCGACAGCAAAACCTATGGCGGCAGTTTTTTGTATCACCTCGATAAAGACCGCATCGCGCTCGGCTATGTGTCGGGGCTCGATTACCAGGATCCTAACTATCAGCCCTACGAAGCGTTCCAGCAATGGAAAAACCATCCATCGGTGAAATCCCTGCTTGAAGGCGGCACGATCTTGTCCGCAGGCGCACGTGCAATCGTGACCGGCGGTTATCAATCGTTGCCGAAAGTGGAAATGCCCGGCGCCCTGCTGATCGGTTGCGCGGCCGGCTTGTTGAATGTGCCGAAAATCAAGGGCGTGCATCAGGCGATTCGTTCGGGAATGCTCGCGGCAAAACATGCCGCCAAAAATCTGTCGTCCGAAGGCTGGGATGCCGAGCTCCGCAACTCACCCGCGATGCACGAATTGAAAAAAGTCCGCAACGTGAAACCCGCTTTCAAGAAAGGTTTCTGGTTCGGCATGATCAATGCCGGTTTCGAAACCGTGACCGCCGGATTGGCACCCTGGACATGGCGCGTAAAGCCGGATTATTCCTCGCTGTTCAAACTCGGCGAACAGGAATCACCAAAACGCGATTACGTCGAACGAAGCTTGGCACCGCGCGACCGACTGGCCGGCGTGTATTTTGCCGCGACCGAACACGATGAAGATCAACCCGTGCATTTGCATGTCTCTGATACCGATATCTGTATCACGACTTGCGCCACCGAATACGGCAATCCCTGCACCCGCTTCTGCCCTGCCGGTGTTTACGAAATCGTGAAAGATGAAGGCGGCCCGCGCTTGCAAATCAATGCGGCCAACTGCGTGCATTGCAAAACCTGCGACATCAAGGACCCATACCAGATCATCAACTGGGTTACGCCGGAAGGTGGCGCCGGTCCGAATTATCTGAATTTGTAGTTTCCCGTAGGAGCGTCCTTCAGGCGCGACATATCTGGCGAGATTCATCGCGCCTGAAGGATGCTCCTACAATGGAAGAAAATATGCACATCGGCCCCTACCAAATCCAACCCAATGTCGTGCTGGCGCCCATGGCCGGCGTTACCGACAAGCCGTTTCGCATGTTGTGCAAACGGCATGGCGCCGGCTTGTGTGTGTCGGAGATGACGATTTCGGATCCGAAGTTCTGGAAAACCAGCAAATCGATGCATCGCATGGACCATGACGGCGAACCCGCGCCGATCAGCGTGCAGATTGCCGGCACCGATCCGGAAGTGATGGCGGATGCAGCACGTTACAACGTCGATCACGGCGCGCAGATTATCGATATCAACATGGGTTGCCCGGCCAAGAAAGTCTGCAACGTGTGGGCAGGTTCTGCATTGATGCGCGATGAAATCCTGGTCGGAAAAATCGTGTCCGCGATGGTCAATGCGGTGAATGTTCCGGTGACTTTGAAAATACGGACTGGCTGGGATCACGACAACAAAAATGCCTTGACGATTGCACGGATCGCAGAAGATGCCGGCATTGCGGCGCTCGCCGTGCATGGCCGCACGCGCGTGGATTTGTACAATGGTGAAGCCGAGTACGACACGATCGCAGCAGTAAAAGCGGCCGTGAAAATTCCGGTGCTGGCCAACGGCGATATCCGCACGCCGGAACAGGCAAAATTCGTGCTCGAAAAAACCGGCGCCGATGCAGTGATGATCGGCCGCGGCGCACAGGGACGGCCATGGATTTTTCGCGAAATCTCGCATTACCTGGCGACCGGAAAACATTTGCCCGAACCCGGCGCAAAAGAGGTGCGCGATATTCTAATGGGCCATCTAGAACACCTGCATGCGTTCTATGGCGAAGTGATGGGCGTGAGAATCGCCAGAAAACATCTCGGCTGGTATGCGAAAGACCGGCCGGAAAACGCCGATTTCAGGCAAATCGTCAATCGTGCCGAAACCGCGGCATCGCAATTGGAATTAACCCGCGATTATTTCAACCGTTTGCAGGACTTGATGCCAGGCTCCCCGGCCCGCCTCACCTGAAAAAATCGTAGACGATTGCCGCAATCACCAGGAAAGCGACAAACTTCAGAATCTGGTTTGAGCCGCCGTCGCCTGGCTGGATCGTCGCGTTGTAGTGACCGCTGGGCTTGATGCGATGGGATTGATGCACCGCTTCAATACCCTTGCGCTCTATATTGTTGGCAGCATCCATCGCGCGATTGAGCATTGGCCGTGATTTCTTCAGGAACTCCTGCTGCATTTCCGGCGACATGCGATTGAGCTGGTCCTGCACTTTCTTGCGCAAGGCTTCAGGCAGACCGGATAAATCGAGGCTTTCCATCGGGTTTTTCTGGGACATCACGGGCTCCTGATACGCTTGCCATATGCTAACGCTTTGGGCGGCCATTATCCCGTGTCGCCCGGGTCACGCCCCACCGACCCGGAAATAGCCTTATTTCACACCGCCCCGCTCGATTGCCCCCAAGCGCCCTGTTACAATGGCTGGCCGCTGCGGGAGAGATCGTTCACCCGACGCCGAAGGAGCAACCGCCCCGGAAACTCTCAGGCAAAAGAACCGCCGGTAATTCAACACTCTGAAAAATGGCGACGTGCTTCGCGCACCAGCGCCTGCCGACGGGATAACACTCTCAGGCACACAGACAGAGGGGGCGCCGATGCCGGACAGGCTTATGTTCGGCAATTCGATGCGCGCCTACCCCGAGAATTGCCATGACGAAACCGACTGCCCTGCCGCTTCCGCACGTTGCCCGTGATTTTTCCGCACGCCATATCGGCCCCTCGCCGCAGGAAGTGCAACAAATGCTGGACGCCGTCGGTGTCGACAGCATGGACACGCTGATCGCGGAAACTTTGCCGGACTCGATCCGCATTTTGAAACCGCTCAGCAGCATGGGCCGCGCCCTATCCGAAGTCGAAGCACTGGCGCGTTTGCGCGAACTGGCTTCGCAGAACCAGGTGTTCACCTCGCTGATCGGCCAGGGCTACAACGGCACGCTGACGCCGCTGGTCATTCTCCGCAATATTCTCGAAAACCCGGCCTGGTACACCGCCTACACGCCATATCAACCGGAAATTTCTCAAGGTCGCCTCGAAGCACTGTTGAATTTCCAGACCATGATCTGCGAACTGACCGGTCTCGATGTCGCCAATGCTTCCTTGCTCGATGAAGGTACTGCCGCCGCCGAAGCGATGGCCGTGGCCGAACGTGTTTCGAAAAACAAAAGCAAAAAATTCTTTATCGATGAAAACTGCCATCCGCAATCGATTGCCGTGATGCGTACCCGTGCCGAGCCGCTCGCCTGGGAATTGATCATCGGTAACCCGGAAAAAGACTTGGTTGCTGCCGATGTTTGCGGTGCGATTTTCCAATACCCCGGCACCGATGGCGAAGTGCGTGATTTCCGTGGTGCGATTGCACAACTGAAAGCGGCCGGTGCAGTCAGCATCATGGCGGCCGACCCGCTCGCGCTGACGATTTTGACTTCACCGGGCGAACTCGGCGCCGATATCGCGATTGGTTCGACCCAGCGTTTCGGCGTGCCGATGGGTTACGGCGGTCCGCATGCGGCCTATATGTCAGTGCGCGATGCGATCAAACGCAATATCCCGGGCCGCCTGATCGGCGTGTCGGTCGATTCGCGCGGACAACCGGCTTATCGTCTGACGCTGCAAACCCGCGAGCAACATATCCGCCGCGAAAAAGCGACATCGAATATTTGTACCGCACAAGTCCTGCTCGCCGTGATCGCATCGATGTATGCGGTCTATCACGGCCCGGAAGGTTTGGCCGCGATTGCGCATGACGTGCATACCCGCAGCAAGGTGTTGGCCACCGGCTTGAGCAAACTCGGTTTCAACATCCGGAACAAAAATTATTTCGACACGATCACCGTCGATGCCGGCGCGCAACGCGATGCGATCATCGCCCGCGCCGCTGCAGAGAAAATCAATTTCTGTGTCGTGGGTTCGACGTACTTGAGCATCGCGCTCGATGAAGCGACCACACCGGAAATCATTGAAGCCGTCTGGCGTGCATTTGGCGGCTCGTTGAAGCACGCCGATATCGCGAACGACGCCAATGTGATTCCCGCCGACCTGACCCGCAAAGGCGCTTGCCTGAAACATCCGATTTTCAGCCGTTACCGTTCCGAAACCGAATTGCTGCGCTATATGCGCAAATTGTCGGATCGTGATCTGGCACTGGATCGCGCGATGATTCCGCTCGGTTCCTGCACGATGAAACTGAATGCGACGGCCGAAATGATTCCGGTCACCTGGCCGGAATTCGGTGCGTTGCATCCGTTTGCTCCTGCGGATCAGGCGAAAGGTTATTACGAATTGTTCGACGACCTGAAAAAATGGCTGGTCGAAATCACCGGCTACGATGCCGTGTCGCTGCAACCGAATTCAGGTGCACAGGGCGAATACGCTGGCCTGCTCGCCATTCGCGGCTATCACCATGCGCGCGGTGATTTGAATCGTACCGTCTGCCTGATTCCTTCCTCGGCACACGGCACCAATCCGGCTTCCGCACAGATGGTCGGCATGGATGTGGTCGTGGTGAATTGCGATTCGGAAGGCAATGTCGATGTCGATGATTTGCGTGCAAAAGCGGAAAAACACAGCGCGAATCTCGCTGCCTTGATGGTCACTTATCCATCGACGCACGGCGTGTTCGAGGAACGCATTCGCGAAATTTGCGATATCACGCATCAACACGGCGGCCAGGTCTACATGGACGGTGCCAACATGAATGCGCAAGTCGGCTTGTCGCGTCCGGGTGATTTCGGTGCCGACGTATCGCATCTTAATTTACACAAAACTTTCTGCATTCCGCACGGCGGTGGTGGCCCCGGCATGGGTCCGATTGGCGTGAAAGCACATCTCGCGCCTTATCTGCCCGGCCACCCGTCACTCGACGGCGGTAAAGCGCCGGTC
>CAZPCE010000111.1:8621-9156 GCA_964584915.1 uncultured Arenimonas sp.
TGCCGATCAGTTATGCCTACATCCTGATGATGGGCGGCAATGGTCTGAAACTCGCGACCGAAGTCGCGATCCTCAGCGCGAACTACATGGCCGCACGTTTGCATCCGCATTTCCCGGTGCTGTTCCGCAATCACAATGGCCGCGTAGCGCATGAATGCATCGTCGATCCGCGCCCATTGAAAGATGCCTGCGGAGTGACCGTTGACGACATCGCGAAACGCCTGATCGATTTCGGTTTCCACGCACCGACCATGAGTTTCCCGGTGCCGGGCACGCTGATGATCGAGCCGACCGAATCGGAAGCGAAAGTCGAGCTTGATCGTTTCTGCGATGCGATGATCGCTATCCGCAATGAAATCGCCGAAGTGCAGAACGGCCGTTTCGTGATCGAGCAAAGTCCGCTGCGTAACGCACCGCACACCGTGCATGACCTGGTCGATGCCGAATGGAACCGTCCGTATTCGCGCGAAGAAGGCGTGTTCCCGGCCGGCAGTTCGCGTAACGATAAATACTGGAGCCCGGTCGGCCGCGTCGA
>CAZPCE010000112.1:0-9136 GCA_964584915.1 uncultured Arenimonas sp.
GGATTTATACGTGGAAGTACCGGATCAACGCATGCAACAGGCGAAATCCTGCGCGCAAGTTCTGGATACCGCCGTGTACGACAAATTCCCGTTCATCGCGGGCATGCAGGCAATGAATACCGATCTGACCGAACTGGTATTGAACCGTACTTGGCGTCCCGCGCTGTCGGTCACCGGCGTTGAAGGGATGCCCAGCTTGAGCAATGCCGGCAATGTACTTCGCCCCTATACCGCGGTGAAATTATCCCTGCGCTTACCGCCAACGCTCGATCCAAAAAAAGCGTCGGAAGTGTTGCAACGCGTACTGACCGAAAATCCGCCCTACAACGCAAAAGTGAGTTTCGAAGTCGAGAAAGCATCGACCGGCTGGAATGCACCCTTGCTTGCACCGTGGCTGGAAAACAGCATCGATCAGGCCAGCCTTGCATTTTACGGTGCACCGGCGATGTACATGGGCGAAGGCGGCACAATCCCGTTCATGGGCATGCTGGGTGAGAAATTCCCGGGCGCACAATTCATGATTACCGGGGTGCTCGGCCCGCATTCCAATGCACATGGCCCGAATGAATTCCTGCATATTCCGACCGGCAAACGCGTCACTTCGGTCGTCGCAAAAGTGATTGGCGACCATTACGAAGCCAGTGAAAAAGGATTAACCCGCGGCGTTGCCGTGCATGAAGGCAATGCGCATTTTGGCGAGCACGGTTGCTGCTGATTTTTCACTAACTCACGGGAGAGATTGATGTCGATTATCTGGACGATCATTATTGGTTTTATCGCCGGCTTGCTGGCGCGTGCCTTGAAACCCGGCAACGACAAACTCGGGTTCTTCTGGACAATCATTCTGGGTATCGGCGGCGCTTTTCTTGCCAAGCATATCGGCCTGTTGCTGGGCTGGTACCACGAAGGTGAACCGGTAAGCTTCATTGCTTCGGTGATCGGCGCCATCGTGCTGCTTTTCATTTACGGCATGATCAAGTCTTCGAAAAAATAATTTTTTGTATCGCCAAGAAAAACCCCTGCATGCAGGGGTTTTTCTTTTGCAGGGCAACACGAAAGGAAACCTTATTTCTGGCGAATATAGTCAACGACTCTTGTCGCCAATACTTCCGCATTCGCACCTTCGGTTTGCAAATGGAACTCGGGATTCACCGGCACTTCATACGGCGAATCGATGCCGGTGAAGTTCGGAATTTTTCCGGCCCGCGCTTTTTCGTACAAACCTTTCACGTCGCGCTGTTCGCAGATTTCAAGTGGCGTATCCACGAACACTTCGGCAAACTCGCCCGGTGCGAACAATGCGCGCGCCATATCGCGTTCGCTTCTGAATGGCGAAATAAACGACACCAGTACGATAAGCCCGGCATCGGTCATCAGCTTGGCGACTTGGGCAACGCGCCGGATATTCTCGACGCGGTCTTCATCGGTAAAGCCAAGATCCTTGTTCAAGCCGTGACGGACATTATCGCCATCCAACAAGTAAGTGTGATGGCCGAGCGCATGCAGACGTTTTTCCACCAGATTCGCAATCGTCGATTTACCCGAGCCGGACAGGCCGGTAAACCACAGGCAGCGTGCCGTCTGGCCCTTGATCAACGAGCGTGCCTGTTTATCCACGGTCACGGCTTGCCAATGCAAATTGGCTGCACGACGCAAGGCAAAATCAATGGTGCCGCAGGCCACGGTCGCGTTGGTTTGGCGATCAATGAGGATGAAACTGCCCAGTGTCGGATTGTCGCGATAACTCTCGAAGGTAATCGCGTGATCAAAACTCAGATTGCAGTAGCCGACTTCATTCAATTCCAGGCGCTTGGCGGCGAGGGTTTCCTGCGTGTTGACGTCAATCTTGTGTTTTATTTCGCTAACTTGCGCGCTTACCGTGCGAGTCGCCAACTTCAGCCAATAGCCACGGCCCGGCATCAACGGCGCATCACTGAGCCATAACACATGGGCAGCTACTTGATCCGAAATCGGTGGTGCATCGCTGGCGGCACTGATCACATCACCACGGCTGACATCGATTTCATCGGCCAGACTAATGATCACCGAATGTCCGCGATAGGCTTCGCTGACTTCCTTGTCGCCGCGAATGATCGAAGCTACTTTCGAGCGAACACCGGAAGGTGTGACCACGATGTCATCGCCAACGCCGATTTTTCCGGCAGCGATATTGCCGGCGAAACCGCGGAAGTTTTGATGCGGACGGCAAACCCATTGCACCGGCAAACGAAAGCCTTGTTGCGATGGGGTTGATTGAATCTCGACGGTTTCCAGGTGTTCCAGCAAGGTCGGGCCGGAATACCAAGGCATCGCCTGGCTATCCAGAATCACGTTGTCGCCTTTCAGTGCCGACAAGGGAATGGCGGTCACTGAAGCAATATTGAGTTGCTGCGCCAATGCCTGGTACTGCTCGAGAATCTCGTCGAACACGGCTTGATCGTAATCGACCAAATCCATCTTGTTGACGGCAAGCACGACGTGTTTTATGCCCAGCAAACTGACGATATAGCTGTGTCGCCGCGTTTGCGTCAGCAAGCCTTTGCGGGCATCGACCAGCACGATCGCAACATCGGCGGTCGAAGCGCCGGTTGCCATATTGCGGGTGTATTGCTCATGCCCTGGGCAATCGGCCACGATGAACTTGCGGCGTTCGGTATTGAAATAGCGGTATGCGACGTCGATCGTGATGCCCTGCTCGCGCTCGGCTTCTAGTCCGTCGAGCAACAGGGCGTAGTCGAATTGGTCGCCCTGAGTGCCGTGGCGCTGACTGTCTTTCGTCAATGCCGCCAGCTGGTCATCAAATAGTAATTTGGTGTCGTGCAACAGGCGGCCGATCAGGGTGCTCTTGCCGTCATCCACGCTACCGCAGGTGATGAAACGCAATAGCGACTTGCTTTCGTGTTGTTTCAGATAGGCTGCAATTTCTGACTCAAGTTTTTCTTTTTGGGCATTCATCAGAAATAACCCTCCTGCTTCTTCTTTTCCATCGAAGCGCCCACATCCGAATCGATCAAGCGGCCCTGGCGTTCCGAAGTACGTGCGACCAGCATTTCCTGGATGATGGCTTCAAGTGTTTCCGCGTCGGATTCAAATCCACCCGACAGCGGATAACAACCCAGTGTGCGGAAACGCACTTTTTTCATCGCCGGTGTTTCACCCGGCAACAAGGGCAGGCGATCATCGTCCACCATGATCAATGCGCCATCGCGTTCGACCACCGGGCGTTCCTTCGCGAAATACAAAGGCACCACCGGAATATTTTCACGATAGATATAAAGCCAGACATCGAGTTCAGTCCAGTTTGAAATCGGGAATACGCGAACGCTCTCGCCTTTCTGGATGCGGGTGTTGTACAGGCTCCATAATTCCGGACGCTGGTTTTTCGGATCCCAGCGATGCTGCGCATTGCGGAACGAGAAGATGCGTTCCTTCGCACGCGATTTTTCTTCGTCGCGACGCGCACCGCCAATCGCGGCATCGTAGCCGCCGAGATCAAGCGCCTGTTTCAAACCCTGCGTCTTCATGATGTCGGTATGCACGGCCGAGCCGTGGGTCACCGGACTAATGCCGTCACGGATACCGTCCGGGTTGATATGCACTTTCAAATCGACGCCGTAAAGTTCGGCGACCTGATCGCGAAACGCGTACATCTCGCGAAATTTCCAGGTGGTATCGACATGCAGTAGCGAAATCGGCGGCTTCGCCGGATAAAAGGCCTTGCGCAACAAATGCAGCAATACCGAAGAATCCTTGCCGATCGAATACAGCATGACCGGGTTCTGGAACTCGGCTGCCACTTCGCGAAAAATATGAATACTCTCGGCTTCCAGTTTATCCAGATGCGAGAGAGTGAAATCCGATGTTGAAACGTTTGCCGTCATGCCGAAACCCGAACCTTGCTGAAAATATTAATGTATGGTGCTGCCTGTCGATGGAACATCGATCCAGCGCCCCGCTTCCAATTTGATGATCCGGTCTGCCAAAGCAAGACTCGCAGGCCGGTGGGTAATCAACAACACCGTCCGGCTGCGAAGCAAATCATGGCATTCCGCAATGAAGCTTCGTTCGCCTTCAGGATCGAACATGGCGGTGGCTTCATCCAGAATCAGTATGGCTGGATCTTTCCACAACGCACGCGCAAGCGCGATTCGCTGTTTCTGCCCGCCGGACAAACGCACGCCTTCGTCGCCGACAATCGTGTCATAGCCATCCGGCAATGCGCGTATAAAATCATGAGCGTGCGCCGCGTGCGCCGCCGCTTCTATTTGCGCCTGGGTCGGCTCCACTTTGCCATAGCCGATATTGAAACCGACGCTTGCGTTGAACAGCAAGACTTGCTGGCTGACCAGGCCGATTTGGGAACGCAGTTGCTTGAGCGGAATTTCACGCACGTTAATTCCGTCAATCACGATATTCCCACTGTTCGGTTCGATAAACCGCAACAACAAATTCGCCAATGTGCTTTTACCAACACCGTTGACTCCGGTAATCGCCAGAGTCTGGCCGGCGGGGATGTGTAATGTAAACTTTTTCAGCAATTCAGGGCGGCCAGGATAGGTGAAATCGATATTTTCAAATCGAATGTCGCCATGCACTTTGCTTATTTCCCGCGTTCCGGCATCGATTTCCGCATCTTCATTCAGCACTTCCATCAAACGCGTTGCGCTGCCCCGGGCCATTTGCAATCTGCCGTACACATCGGCCAGCTGACTCAACGGGTTAGTCAACAGCAAGCCATACAATAAGAGCGTGATGAGTTCAGGCGCGGTCAAACTGCCGGCGGCCACGCGGGCGGCGCCCAACCAGAGCAATCCGATCACGCAGGCTGCCATGACCCATCGAATGGCCGGCGTCATCAATGCGGTAATGCGCAATTGCCGGATTTGAAGATCGACCAGTTTTTCGGTTTGCGCACCGTAACGGGCAGTTTCTTCCCGCTCCCGGGTGAATGCCTTGATGATCGGCAAGGTGCCCAGATTTTGTTCGGAGATTCCGTAACGCTTCGCTTCCTGTTCGCTCGCAAGATTGGCTAATGGCCGCAACGATCGCGTCAGCATTTTTACGATGATAAAAAATGCCGGCATCACGACGGCGACGATCAAACCGAGTACCGGTTCAATCCGGCAAAGCAGAACCAATGCTCCGAGGCAACTCAACAACATCGGCAGCAGTGGTATCAGCACGTTCGAAATGAATTGGCTGATATACCAGACGTCATTGTGCAAATACGCCAACACTTCGCCACGGTGGCGCTGCTGGTGCCAGGGCAAAGGCAAAGCCTGCAGATGTTCATATACGCGCAGGCCAAGATCGGCCGTGACCCGCTGATTGATACTTCCCATCGTGAAAACGCTCGTCATCGTGATCACGGCTTGCAAGCCCATCACGAGCAACCAGACAAGCAATAATCCGGTCGGAATTTCCTGAGCCAAAAGGGCTTGCGCAATCTGCCCGGCAAACCATGGCAAAGCCAGCATCACGGCGCTTTCCAGCATCAGCAACGCCACCGCAAACCACAGCTTGCCGCGGTAAGGGCGGGTTTGTTTCAGCAGGAATTGCAGATCGGTCGGTAACGCCATCATTCACTCGTTTGGATTTAGGCAGATTTACAAATGTCCGGCTTCGATGAATACTGAGGATCGCAATCCGCCACGATGCAAGCAACTTATGCAACATATTACCTTAGCTCACCAAGCCCAACCCAACGACGAGGTGCTTTTCCAGGAAGTCGCAGGTGAAGCCGTGTTGCTGAACCTCGCCAGCGAGCGCTATTTTGGCCTGGACCCGGTCGGCACCCACATCTGGGGCCTGATCAATCGGAATATGACGCTGAAGCAAGTGCATCTGGATCTTTGCGATACCTACGATGCCAACCCCGAGCAATTGCAGAAGGATTTGCTGGCGCTGGTCGCCCAACTGGCCGAGGCAGGTTTAGTTACTGTAGGCGAATGATTGGCGGCCATCTGAAAAAATGGCGCGCGTTGACCCGGCAGGAAAAAATCCTGTTGCTCCGGTTTATCTTCTGGCTGCCGTGGGTCTCTTTTTCGCTTAAATTTTTCGGTTATTTGCGAACCCGCCATTTCCTTTTGCGACGCATCGCCGTCGCCGGGTTGCATCAGGCCGATAGCGCCGAACTGGCTCGCGCGGAACGTATGGCCGAGTTGCTGTCGATCGCCGGACGACATGGATTGGTATCGGCCACCTGCCTGCGGCAATCGGTGTTGCTGGAATATTGGCTGAAACGTCAGGGCCTTGCTGCCGAAATAAAAATCGGCGTGCGAAAGGAAAACACCCTGTTCGACGCCCATGCCTGGGTCGAATTAAACGGCATTCCGCTGGCGCAGGACGATCTTGCACACCATCGGGTATTGCAATGAATAAACGGAGCTTCATGTGAGCGCCGTCGCAGGCATCGTGATGCTTGATGGCAGCGAGGTCAGTGCCGATACCATAAGCAATATACTCACCAGCCTCCAGCATTGCGGGCCGGACGCTCAACGCCATGCGGTGTCGGAAAACGCGGCTTTCATGCAAACCCTGCTGGCAACGACGCCCGAAGCCTTGAATGAAATACAGCCTTGGACCGATCCGGCAACCGGCTGCGTTGTGGTGACCGATAGTCGTTTGGATAATCGCGAACTACTCGCCGGCTCGCTCGGTTTGGCAGACCGGCCCATTGATTTACTCGGCGATGCCGAATTGATTTTCGCCGCCCATCAAAAATGGGGCGATGCCTGTCCGGAAAATTTACTCGGCGATTTTGTTTTCGCAATCTGGAATCCGGCCACGCGCCGATTATTCTGCGCCAGGGATCCACTGGGTGTCAGGCCCTTTTATTATCACCATATCGAAAACCGGATTTTCGCTTTCGCCACCACAAGCCATGCGCTTTGCGGACTATTGAACAAGCCCTTAGCGCTGGATGAAGGCCGGCTTGCCGATGCAATGACCGACCAACTCGAAGGCCATGATCGCAACGGTACTTTTTTCAGGGGTATCAAACGGCTCCCACCTGCCCATTCGCTAAGCCTTCAACACAACGACCTATCGGTACCGCATGGTTATTGGCAGCCTTTGCAAAATCCGCCATCGCCGTTTCCGGAAACGGAACAGCAATGGCTTGATCAACTCGAAGCGCTGTTTGTCGAAGCCGTTCATTGCCGCTTGCGCAGCCAATTGCCCATCAGCGCGATGCTGAGCGGCGGCCTGGACTCTTCCGCCGTGGTCGCGATCGCCTGTGAAAAATTGAAACTCGACAACAGACCGGACCTGTCCGTCTTTTCGGCCATCAGCGGCGATGAAAACTGCGCAGAAACGCGGGCAATCCGGCTGATGCAAACCGCATTCGCATTGAAAAGCACCTCGATCGATCCGGAAAAATCACCTGACCTGCTCAAAGCCATTGCCGCGCAGTGGCCGCGGCTGGATGAGCCCTTCGAAGCCTTCAATACCCTGGTGCATGCGCAATACCTGAAAGCGCAAGAGTCCAATACCCGCATCATGCTCGACGGTATCGATGGCGACGGCTTGCTGACCGAAGCGGATTTTTTGCAGGATTTGGCGCGCTCGGGCCAATGGCGCAGGGTTTGGCGCGAAAGCCGGGCATCGGTGAGGTTCTGGGGATCGGATGCCAAACTCGGCCATTTTTTGCGCCCGCTGGTCAGCGAATTCCTGATTCCACATCCTGTTCGCCGTTTTGTCAGGCGCTTGCGCGGCAAATTTCGACCGCCGGGCGAACTCGAACAAAGCCTGATCAGCCCCGAATTTGCCCGGCAAATCGGGCTTACAACCCGCTACCAGACCCTTGCGGACAATGCTGCAGGAGTCGGCCATACCCATCCCTCCGGCCAGCAGGCGTATAGCGTGATGGCCGGCAGTTATACCGCCAATGCCATAGAGCGCTACCACCGGGTCGCGAGCCTCTATGGAATCGAGCCCAGGCACCCGTTCCTGGATCGACGTCTGGTCGAATTTTGCGCATGGCTGCCTTTGGCCTTGAGGCTGCGCAACGGCTATCCCAAATGGGCGTTGCGTCGAATCATGGACCGCCACCTGCCCCGGGAAATTGCCTGGCGAAGAGGCAAGGAACATCTTGGCTGGATTTTCAACAGGGCACTATGGCGCCAATGCGGCAAGGAACTGACCGCCGACTCGCTGCACTCCTGGCTTCATGGAGCTGTGTTGGATACCGTACAGACCCGGTATCGGCAAATCCATAATCTCCATAAGCTTGAGGGCGTCAACGAAAACCATGTTGAGCCCTTATTGAAATTGAGTGCCGTGAATTTCTGGCTGAATAGACCCGACCATCTGTGAAATTGCGCCATTGGTCGTGAAAATTAACCTGAATTAACCTAAACCCGCTTCCAAGCTGTTGTTAATGCTGCAAGTAACGTTAAACTGTCGCCTACCGCACATTTACAGATGAATGCGTGGCGGTTAAATCAAGATCATTAGGGGTTATTTATGAATACCGAACAAGTATCGACATCCGCTGAAGCCAATGCGAAGCCACAGCGCCTGCCATATGCTAGCCCCAGCCTCAAAGTCTATGGTCAGCTGCGCGATCTAACCGATGGCGGTTCAGGGACTATTGCCGAGGGCATGATGGGTACCGCGCTCATGCGCTTCCCTTAAATAGTCAGGCTTCATTTAGCGACACACCCGACGCGTCAAGCAAACACTTGGCGCGTATGTATTTCCGGTTTGGATAAACATCGCTTGAATACCTATTTGTTCGGTGATCAAACGCTACTTAGCAACTTCAATTTCAGGGAATTGCCCCATCAGTCGGGCAGCCCGTTGTTTCCAGCGATTCAGGTTGAACTGCTGGCAGACCGTGCGCCGGAAGATCACGCCTGGCTACACGAGTGGAAAGAATCCGACGATACCGTTGCCTTGTGCGTCGCTCCGCATGCCTCGGGCTTTTTGCTGCGAGTTCCCGATTTCTGCGATTTCATACTCGACACCGGAATGCGCCGCGTGCAAGTAGTGCCGCATGAAGCACTGGACGAACACACGATCGAACATTTACTGGTAGATCAGGTATTGCCGCGATTGCTAGCCCATGAAGGTCATCTGCTTTTGCACGCAAGCGCCATTAATGTCGAAGGTCGCACCGTTTTGTTTCTCGGCA
>CAZPCE010000113.1:0-9044 GCA_964584915.1 uncultured Arenimonas sp.
CCGCGCGCCTCGGCAAGGGCAGGGAATTCGTGGTTGAGGCGGATGAATACGACACAGCTTTTTTCGACAAGCGCAGCAAGTTTGTGCATTACCGTCCGACCGTCGCGATCCTGAATAATCTGGAATTTGACCACGCCGATATTTTCGACGATGTCGCCGCGATCCAGAAACAATTCCACCATCTGGTCCGCATCGTACCGGGCAACGGAAAACTGATCGTCAATGGCGAAGACAAGTATCTCGCCGAAGTATTGAGCATGGGTGCCTGGTCGACGGTCGAACGTTTTTCGATGGATGGCGATACCGAATGGACTGCGCGCTTGATTGAAAACGACGGTTCCGAGTTTGCCGTAATCCATAACGGCAAGGAATTGGGTGTTGTGCAATGGTCATTGGTAGGCCGTCACAATGTACTGAACGGCTTGGCGGCAATAGCGGCGAGCAATGCGGTGGGTATCGACGTTGCATCCGTGTTGCCGCGTTTGCTCGAGTTCCAAAGCGTAAAGCGTCGCCTGGAAAATCTCGGTAACGCGAATGGCGTCACCGTTTATGACGATTTCGCCCATCACCCGACCGCGATACGCACCACGCTCGAAGGTCTGCGGGCGAAAGTCGGAAGTGCACGCATAGTCGTGGCGATGGAGCCGCG
The DNA here is from genome assembly GCA_964584915.1 of uncultured Arenimonas sp. Taxonomy (GTDB): domain Bacteria; phylum Pseudomonadota; class Gammaproteobacteria; order Xanthomonadales; family Xanthomonadaceae; genus Arenimonas. Next base: position 650 of record CAZPCE010000113.1, read on the forward strand.
CAGTAATTCGATGCGTCTGGGCTCACACGCCGCGGAAATCGCACCCTCACTGGACCAGGCCGATGCGGTCGTGTTCCTGCATCGGCCCGAGCTGAGCTGGGATGCCGGTAAAGTGATTTCGGCCCTGCGCGGCCAGGGACAAACCGCTGCCAGCGTTGATGGCCTGATTGCCGATTTGAAAACACTTGCACGTGCAGGCGACCATGTCGTGTTCATGTCCAACGGCGGCTTCGAAGGTGCGCCGAGAAGATTCCTGGCAGCGCTTTAATCGCGATTCGCGGCTCGCCGTTTTCCGCATAATTTCACGCGATGGCGATTCATGAATCGCCCCGGCGGCGTTACACTATTCTCGTGAGCAATTCAGAACTGCCCTTGTTCCCCCTGAATACCGTCCTGTTCCCCGGCGGCATTCTGCCGCTCCGGATTTTTGAGCCGCGCTATCTCGACATGGTGAAAAGCTGCATGCGAAACGAGCACGGCTTTGGCGTCTGCATGATCATCCAGGGCGAAGAGGTGGGGCACAATACCGCATCGGCCGCACTCGGTTGCGAGGCACGCATTATCGACTTTGACCAGACACCGGATGGGCTGCTCGCCATCACCGCGCTAGGTGAACGTCGTTTCCATGTCGAGCAAGTCAAGGTACGAAATAACGGTCTGGTGGTCGGTGAAGTGTCCTGGCTGCCCGGGTCGCAGGACAGCATCGTGGCTCCGGAATATTTCGTTTTGTCGCAGATACTCCAGCGCGTGCTGGATAAGGCGGAAATTTCGTTCGATAAAAAACAGCTCGAGAATGCCGATTGGGTAAGTTGGCGTTTGGCCGAATGGCTGCCCTTGTCGAATCTCGAGCGACAGGAGTTGCTTCAGGAATCGGATGCGCATCTGCGACTGCAAAACCTGTTGGAAAAAATTCCCAATTTCCAGAGTATTTAACACGCAAGAATTGTAAAACGGCATCTCCGCGCAAGCGGGGGTTCTGAAATGACTTCTGCCAACAATGACCATCACCAAAGGCTCCCATGTCTAATCTGAAAAATAAAACCCTGTTCATCACCGGAGCATCGCGTGGCATCGGTTTGGCCATTGCGTTGCGTGCAGCGCGGGATGGCGCGAATGTCGTGATCGCCGCCAAGTCAGATGTACCCAATCCAAAACTGCCTGGCACTATCCATTCGGCAGCGAAAGCGGTCGAGGATGCCGGCGGAAAAGCCTTGGCGATAAAGTGCGACATACGCGAAGAAGAACAGGTAAACGCCGCGGTTAAAAAAACCGTCGAAGCTTTCGGTGGCATCGATATCCTTGTCAACAACGCCAGTGCGATCTGGCTACGCGGCACTTTGGATACGCCGATGAAACGCTATGACTTGATGAACCAGGTCAATTCGCGCGGTACGTTTATGTGCTCGCAGATATGTTTGCCGCACTTGTTGAAAGCGGAAAACCCGCACATCCTGACCTTGGCGCCGCCGATCAATCTGGATCCCAAATGGTGGGCGCCGCATACGGGTTATACACTCGCGAAAATGGGCATGAGTTTCGTCACACTGGGGCTGGCCGAAGAATTCAAGGGCAGAGTTGCAGTCAATGCCTTGTGGCCGCGTACCGTGATTGCCACCGATGCCATCAACATGATTCCCGGGGTCGAGTTGTCGAAATGCCGCACGCCGGAAATCCTGTCCGATGCCGCGCATGCGATTCTTGTTACGCCGCACACGCAATTGAACGGTAAATTCATACTCGACGAAGACTTCCTGCGGGTAGGCGGTGCCACCGATTTCGACCGTTACGCAGTCGACCCGTCGCAAAAATTGTTGCCGGATTTATTCCTGGATTGACCCATGTATCACCGGAGAAAAACATGAAATACCTGCATGCCATGGTTCGCGTTCGCGATCTGGAAGCTTCGATGAAATTTTACCGCGATGCACTGGGCCTGGTTGAAACAAGGCGGAAAGACTACCCGCAAGGGCGCTTCACGCTGGTCTATCTGGCCGCGCCGGAAAATCCCGATTCGGAGATTGAGCTGACCTACAACCATGACGATGAGGATTACGGCGGCGCCCGCAATTTCGGGCATCTGGCTTTTGCCGTAAACAACATCTACGAAACCTGCGAACGGCTTCGACAACATGGGGTAACCATCAATCGGCCCCCACGGGACGGCCGCATGGCGTTTGTTCGTTCCCCGGATAACATATCGATTGAATTGCTTCAGAAAGACGAGGCGCTTGCGCCCCAGGAGCCATGGAGTTCGATGCAGAATACCGGTTCTTGGTAGTCGACCTTGCCGATGCCGTGTTTTTGGGTCAAAGCTACCTGCATATCTGACTGGCCGTGACACTTTGTGACATTTTCACTATCGATTTTGCTGTGAATTGACCAATAGTGTGCAGTGATTGGCACTTTTTGCTTGGCGCGTTTCTTGCTGGATGTCCTGCATCGTGGTTACAAAAGCCAAGTAATCCGGGTGTCCGGATCAGGGGGAATAATGAAACGTCGCAACGCCGGTTTCACGCTCATCGAACTTATGATCGTTATCGCGATTTTGGGAATACTGATTGCGATCGCCTTGCCCGCCTATCAAGACTATACGGTGCGCACGAAGATGTCCGAAGCACTCAGTCTGGCCGGAAAAGAAAAGCTGGCGGTAGCGGAATACTATATGGACAACGGTGCATTCGCGAGTACGCTCGAACAGGCCGGATCCACTACCGTAGCCAACGCCAGCAGGTTTGTCGGGCAGATACACATGCTGAGTCCCGGAACAATTTGCCTGCATGTTCAAAATACAGGCGAAGCCACCATCGATAGTGGATTCCACCCGCTACGCCTGCAGGCCACGGTAAACGCCAGCGGCCAGATTGAATGGGTCTGCGGCCATGGTGCAGGTTCGTTGGATAAATTCTATCCGGCCAATTGCAGGAATATCCTGTAAGTCATTCGTCGAGACTAAGGCGGAACAGTTAGTCAGGCTTGAAATGCCAGTTTCAAATCCTCGATCAAGTCATCGGGGTGTTCCAGACCAACCGATATGCGCAGTAAATTCTGCGGCGATACCGGATGCGGCCCCTCTACCGATGCGCGATGTTCGATCAGGGATTCGCAACCTCCGAGCGAAGTTGCATTGATGAATAATTGCAGCCTGCCGGCAAACGCCAGCGTCGCTTCCCGGCCGCCTTTGACGTGGACGGACATCATGCCTCCGAAATCCCGCATCTGCGATTTGGCGATTTCATGGTTTTTATGGGACTCCAGGCCGGGGTAATTTACTTTCTCGACGGCCGGATGTGCATTGAGGAATGCGGCAATTTTTGCGGCATTGTTGCAATGCCATGCCATGCGAGCCGCAAGCGAGCGTGCGCCGCGCAGAATCAACCATGCACTGAATGGCGAAAGAATATTGCCGGTGATGTGGCGGCGATGCGCGACTTTCTCGTAAAGCGCATCGCGCTTTGAAAACACCAATGCTCCGCCCATCACGTCGCTGTGGCCGCCGAAATATTTCGTGGTCGAATGCATCACGACGTCGGCGCCAAGCAGAATCGGTTGCTGCAAAATCGGAGTGGCAAAAGTGTTGTCGCAGACCAGAAGGATGTTCTTCTGTTTACATAAAGCGGCTATCGCTTTTATATCCGACACTTCAAGCAGCGGGTTTGATGGCGTTTCCAGCCAGATGCATTTCGTTTGGTCGGAAATGGCATTACGTACGGCATCCGCATCGCACATATTGATTGCGCGCATGCTCACGCCGCGCTCGGGCAGGAACTCCTGGCCAAGGCTGCGCAATCCGCCGTAACAATCGCCGGGGATTAAGATCTCGGCACCGGAAGGCAGGCTTTCCAGCAAGCCATTCATTGCCGCCATACCGGACGCAAATGCCAAGGCGGCTTCGCCTAGTTCCATCGCGGCCAGGCATTCTTCCAGACGGGATTGCGTCGGATTGGCTTCACGCTGGTATTCAAACCCGGCAACGCGCTCACCGGCTGGCCCGTGTTGGAAAGTGGTTGCTAAATGGATGGGGGGTGATACGGCGCCGGTTTCTTTGTCGGGCTCGCCGCCGGCGTGGATTGCCAGGGTTTCAATACGCATTGAGAGTTCCAGGAGTGAGATAGCGAGTATTTAATTCGGAAATGAACTGGCCTTCGCTTTCGAAAACGAAAGCGTCCAGGCCCGCGAGTTTTGCACCTTCGACGTTGCGCGCCTTGTCGTCGACGAACAAGGTGGAGTAGGGAGCAAAACCCAAGCGCTGCACGCATTGTAAAAACGCAAACTCTTCCGGTTTGGTCGCGCCAAGCGTGCCGGAACAGACGAAGCGCTGGCGGAACAATGGCATCAATTCCGGAACTATTTGCGATGCGTTCTGATAAAGCCAGTGTGCATTGTTGCTGAAGATGCCCAGCTGCACATGTTCCGACAGTTGTTCGCAAATTTTCAACATGCCGGGGCGCACGCGTGTCGCCTGCTTTCTTGCAGAAATAAAGGCGTCACCGGGAATGCTAAGACCCCATTCGCTTCTCAACAAGTCCATGTACATGTCCAGATCGAATTCGCCGCGATCCGACTTGTTTTCCAGGCCGCTTGCGAACACGGCGTCATGTACGTACTTCTCGGTCGCGCCGGTCATCTCTGCCAGCACGCGGCAACGGATGGCATGACTGTAATCCACCAGCACGTCGTCCAGATCCAGCAAGAGTAATTTGGGTTTGATCATCACGTTGATTTATCGTTTGGATTCCAGGAAGGCTTCGCGTGCTGCTTCAATGGTATGGTTGATTTCGATATCACCGTGCATTGAGCTCAGGAATCCGGCCTCGTAGGCCGAAGGAGCCAGATATACGCCTCGTTTGAGCATGCCGTGGAAAAATTTCCGGAATGCCGGAATGTCGCAAGTCGTTGCATCGGTAAAATTATCGACGTGCTTGTCATTGAAGAACAGGCCGAACATGGCGCAACTTCTGTTGGTCGTGACCGCAACGCCGGCTTCATGCGCGGCCTGTTCAAGTCCATCGCAAAGCTGGTGTGTTCTTTTTTCAAGGTTTTCGTAGAAACCCGGGGCCTGTATCAGTTCGAGCGTCGCCAGGCCGGCCGCCATCGCGACCGGATTGCCACTGAGCGTGCCGGCTTGATAGATCGGCCCGCTCGGAGCGATTTGCTGCATCAAATCCCTGCGGCCACCGTAGGCGCCGACCGGCATGCCGCCGCCGATGATTTTTCCGAACGTGCTCAAATCCGGTGTGACGCCATAACGTGCCTGTGCACCGCCAAGAGCAACTCGGAAGCCGGTCATCACTTCGTCGAAAATCAATATCGCGCCAAATTGCGTGCACAGGTTGCGCAAGTGTTGCAGATAGCCATCCTTGGGAAGGATGCAATTGGCATTGCCGACGATCGGCTCAACGATCAAGCCGGCAATCTCTTTGCCGACTTCCTCGAACAGTTTTGTTGCGGCATCGAAATCGTTGTAAGGCAGGGTCAAGGTCAGGTCGGCCAGCTCTTTCGGCACCCCTGGGGAATCGGGAATGCCGAGGGTCAGCATGCCGGAGCCGGCCTTGACCAGAAACGAATCGCCGTGACCGTGGTAACAGCCTTCGAATTTCACGATCTTATTGCGGCCGGTCGCGCCGCGCGCCAATCGAATAGCGGATAGCGTTGCTTCGGTGCCGGAATTCACCATGCGTAACATTTCACAGCTTGGCACCAATCGGGTAATTGTTTCTGCCATCGTGACTTCAAGCGCATTCGGCACGCCGAATGACAACCCGTTCTTCATCACGTCGGAAACGGCCTGCAATACTTTCGGATGCGCATGACCGGCAATCATCGGGCCCCAGCTGCCGATGTAATCGATATATCGGTTGCCATCGACATCGATGATGTAGGCGCCTTCGGCACGCGCTGCAAAAAACGGTTCGCCGCCCACGGATTTGAAGGCCCGTACCGGCGAGTTGACGCCGCCGGGCAACAGGTTCTTCGCGCGTGAAAATAATTCGTGACTTTTTTCTGTGTTCATCGGGGTTACTCGGAAAGATATCTGCTAGAAACGGAGAAAAACTTTTCAATCTGAATTGCGGGATCGGCAGCGTCGAATACCGCGCCGATCACGGCCAGGAAATCGGCGCCTGCAGCCAATGTTTGCGTTGCATTGTCCGGCGTAATGCCGCCAATGGCTACCATGGGCAAATTCAGTGACGCAGCTTGTGAAAACAGATCAAGGCCGGCAACGCGCGCACCAGGTTTGGTACCGGAAGCAAAAACGGCGCCGAATGCGATGTAGTTTGCGCCATCGGCAGCGGCTTGTTCGGCCAACGCAAGCGAGTTGTAGCAGGACACCCCTATGATGGCATTCGGGCCGAGCCGTGTTCTTGCCGTTTTCAGGTCGCCATCGTGTTCTCCCAGGTGGACTCCGTCGGCGGCCAGCCGCTGCGCGAGCGTAATATTGTCATTGATGATCAAGGGAATATTCAGTTGGCGGCAATTTTCAAGCAGGGCTCTAGCTTGCTCGTGCATCTGTGGTTCATTCGCCAGCTTGTTCCGATATTGAAGCACGGCCAATCGATCGCTCAGCAGGGGTAACACTCGTGCCAGAAAGCTTTCGCTGTCGGCGTCATCGGGCGTTATCAGATACAACCCCCGCTTGGGTAACACAGTGTTGGAGTTCATGGCGGCGTTGGCTGAAAAATGCGAGAATAGCCTAGAATTTTAAAGGGTTTTGCAGGTCTTATGAGCGATTCAACAGCATTTCGCAGTTATATGTGCGTCGTTTGCGGCTTTATCTACAACGAAGTTGACGGCTTGCCGGAAGAAGGCCTGGCGCCGGGCACGCGCTGGGAAGATATCCCTGATTCCTGGGTTTGCCCGGATTGCGGTGTGACCAAGTCCGATTTCGAAATGGTGGAAATTTAATTCCCGATATCAATTTAGATTCGTGCGAATACTGCTAAGGTCGACCAAATAATTTCGTATCGCTTCTTCATCTTCGGCATTCGGCGTCAACTGCAAATATTTCGCCAGATCTTCGCGAGCTCCTTTGACATGGCCCAGCTCGCGATAGGCGAGGCCTCGGTCGCGTAAAGCATCTGAACTGTCGCTGCTGATTTTCAACAAGCGATCGGCGCTGCGAGCCACTCGTTCCCAATCGCCGGCTTCCACGTACAAGCCTTTCAGATTGCGCAGCATGCGCGATAAAATCATCCTATGCGTGGCCGGCGCAAGAATCTGGTACAGCTCCTGGTCGTCCGGCGGATGGCCATTCATATGCGGCGTTGCGCGTTCTTTCAATTCTTCGACGCTGACCGGACGCCCCTTGTTGAAGGGGTCCATCACCAGGATTCCGTCATCAACCGGCAAGCGAACTAGGAAGTGGCCCGGACACGAAATGCCGTCCAACGCAAGTCCGAGTTTTCTCATCAATTCGATTTGCACAACCGCCAGCGAGATCGGAATGCCGAGTTTTCGATCCAGCACCTCGTTGAGATAGCTATTGCGCGGATCGTCGTAATGCGTGTGATTGCCGGCGAAGCCTTGTTCTTCAAACAGGTAGCGATTGATGGCAGTCAGTTGCGATGGCAAATCGAGGTCGTCGGTAATGTGGGGCTGCAAATCGGTCGCGAAGCGGCGAATCTGTTCAATGTAGAAGCCGGCATCGAGATTCGGGTACTCGTCGCGTGCGATGAGCAGCGCGGTATCGAGCAAAGGCAATTCATCGTCGTCGTAGGCGGCGAGCGTATTCCAGTCCGGTAGCAGATAAGACGAAGTCATGTCGATGAAGTGGTAGTGTGCGTTGCGAAAATCAAGGTGTCGCAGTCAGGTTCATGTCGGGCGAAACTTTCATTTCGTCACCGACTTGTATCTTGTACAGCTCAACCGAGCCCGCATTCAATTCCAGCACATACAAGGCTTCTCCTTCGCTGGCATAGGGCGGGCAACGGTCGCCTGCGCTGCAAGGCGGAACGCGTTCCTGTGCGGAGACCAATTTGCGTTCTTTGCTGAAATACAGGATGTCGAGCGGAATGCGGGTGTTCTTCATCCAATAGGCTTGCGGCTCTTCGTTGTCGTGGATAAACAGCATGCCGTTGTCTTTTTCCAGGCTGTCGCGAAACATCAAGCCGCGTTCGCGTTCTTCGAAGGAATCGGCTACTTCAACCGTAAAGCGCTTGCCCCTGATTTCGACCCAAGGTTTTGATTGCATTGCGGAGCAGGCAGGTAGGGTGAAAACGAGAAGCAATAGACTAAATAAGCGCATGAAAAATCCTCTTGATATGAAGCGACCATCTCCATTGCGTGTTCGCTTGTCAAGAAATTTATTTTCAATTCAAGGCTTCTAAAAAGCTTCTCAACTGTTTATAGTTCGCGGCCCTGCCGAGGACAAGCCAATCGCTTGAACTTGCCGGGGAGG
>CAZPCE010000114.1:0-8966 GCA_964584915.1 uncultured Arenimonas sp.
GAAATCGCCGACATGGCATCCTGGCTCGGGCAGCGGTTTATTTCGTAGGACCGACGGAAGTCGGGACACAAGCATCAATCAGTCTTGCATCATTCCCGGAAGAGTCGCTATTGATTTTTCAGGCTGTTGATGAAAAACCGACGTCCTCTCTGATCAGTTCGACTTCCGTCGGTCCTACAGCGGCAAAGCTTGCAAGCCAGCGTCCGGGCTTGCATGATTCGAACATGAAAATCCTGATCGTCGATGATGAAACATTAGCGCGCGAACGTTGCGCCGAAATGTTGCGCGACATTCCCGATTGCAACGTGATCGGACAAGCCGTCAATGGCCGCGATGCGGTCGAACAAGCCATTGCCCTGCAGGCCGAGGTGGTATTGATGGACATTGCCATGCCGGTCATGGACGGCCTCGAAGCCGCACGGCATTTGCAGGAATTCGAGAACGCGCCTTCGGTGATTTTCTGCACCGCTTTCGACGACCACGCGCTCGCCGCATTCGACGCCGCCGCGATCGATTACCTGGTCAAACCGATTCGCAAGGAGCGCTTGCAACTGGCGCTCGAACGCGCTCGTGCGCAACGTGCCGGCAATGCTTCCACCCTGAAAAAAATATCCCCGGCCAAACGACGCACCCACTTGAGCGCAAGTTTGCGCGGCAGTTTGCGGCTGATCGCCATCGAAGACATCTACTACCTGCAAGCAGACGAAAAATACGTCGTCGTACATCACGCGCGCGGTGAGGATTTAATCGAGGAATCGCTGAAATCGCTGGAGCTGGAATTCCCCGATGTTTTCCTGCGGATACACCGCAACTGCCTGGTATCGCAAAACGAATTCCTAGAGTTGCGACGCGACAACGCCGGCAGCGTGCAGGCCATCCTGCGGCACGGTAAACAGGCGCTTGAAGTCAGCCGGCGCTGCGTGCCGGGTTTGCGCGAACAATTGAAGCACCTCTGAACAAACATGCCTGAATTGCCTGAAGTTGAAACCACACGCGCTGGTCTGGCGCCGCATTGCGAAGGCCGCATCATCCGCAGCGTGACGCTGCGCCGTCCTGATTTGCGTTGGCCGATCCCGAAAGAAATAAAGAAAATACTGCCCTCGCAATCGATATTGAAAGTGCGTCGGCGAGCGAAGTATTTGTTGCTCGATACCGAACCCGGCAGCGCCCTGCTGCATCTCGGCATGTCCGGTTGCCTGCGCGTACTGCCGCGTGCGAGCAGGCCCGAAAAGCACGACCATGTCGATATCGTGCTCGATAACGACACCGTGATCCGCTTTACCGATCCGCGCCGTTTCGGTTGCCTGCTTTGGCAGCCTGCCGGCGAGACCCATAGCCTGTTGCAGCATCTCGGTCCGGAACCCTTGTCCGATGATTTCGATGGCGATTATTTGTTCGAGCGCAGCCGCGGGCGCCGTACGCCGGTGAAACACTTCCTGATGGACCAGGCCGTGGTGGTCGGCGTCGGCAATATCTATGCAGCCGAAAGCCTGTTTAAGGCCGGAATCGCGCCCGAGCGAGAAGCCGGCAAAATTACCCGTGCCCGTTATCAAGCCCTGGCGGCGGCCGTCAAAAGCATCCTCGGCTATGCCATTGCCCGAGGCGGCACGACCCTGCGTGATTTCCTGAATGCCGATGGCGCTCCAGGCTATTTCGAGCAGGAATTGTTCGTTTACGGACGCGAAGGCGAACCCTGCAAAATCTGCGGCAAGCCGGTTCAGAATTTGCGGATGGGTAACCGCGCCAGCGCCTGGTGCCGGAAATGCCAGAAGTAGCCATTTTGCGTGACAATTCGTAACAGCATGCCCATTCGGCTTACACTAGGGCTTCAACCCGCCTAGACGGGGAACGGGGAACGCATGTCTGAAGCTGCCGACATTACCTTATGGCTTAACGCTGCTCGTAGCGGCGACAAAAACGCATTGGATCGCGTTCTGTCCACGCTATACGCCGAGTTGCACACGATGGCGCGCCGGCACCTCGGTGGCAACCAGGGCCACACGCTCGACGCCACCGGCCTCGTCCATGAGGCCTATATCAAACTGGTCGGCCGTAGCACGGCGGAATTTGAGGACCGCGCGCATTTTTTTGCGTATGCCGCATCCGCGATGCGCAGTGTCGTCGTCGACTACGCCCGTCAACGCTTGGCCGTAAAACGTGGCGGCGATCTGCACCGCGTCACCGAATTGCCGGAAGACGCCGTTGGCGGCCTGCGGCTGGATGAAGATCTGCTCGGACTGGATACGGCACTGAACCGCCTGGCGGCCGTCGATAAAAAATTGGCTCAGGTGGTCGAGCTGCGTTATTTCGCCGGCTTGTCGGAAACCGAAATAGCAGAATTGCTGAAGCGTTCCGAACGCAGCGTGCGCCGCGATTGGCAAAAAGCTCGTCTATACTTGCTGGCATCTCTCCAAGACTAAGCGGTAACCATGCATACCGAGCGCTGGGCCACGTTGTCGCCCTTGTTGGACGAGCTGCTCGAACTCAGCGGCGATGCCCGCGAAATGCGTTTGTACCAGATGCAGGAGCAGTATCCCGAGCTCGCCCAGGAACTGCTGAAAATGATGGATCTGGAGCGAAGTCATCCCGATTTCATGGCCGAGCCGCTGGCCAACCTCGACAATCTCAGCCCGCGTATCGATGATGAAATCGGCCCTTATCGCCTGGTAAGTCTGCTCGGCGAAGGCGGCATGGGACAGGTCTGGTTGGCGGTACGCTCCGATGGTTTGTACGAACGCCGCGTGGCATTGAAATTGCTGCGACCCGGCCTTGGCGACGCCGGACTGCGGCAACGCTTTACCCGCGAGCGGCAAATTCTCGCGCGGCTCGCCCATGCCAATATCGCACGCTTGCTGGACGCCGGCATCATGGCCGATGGCCAGCCTTACCTGGCACTCGATTACGTCAACGGCGAACCGATTACCGATTACGTCAAACGACTGAATCTGGATTTGCGTGCCCGGCTGCTGTTGTTCCGCCAAGTCTGCGATGCGGTCAGCCATGCCCACGCCAACCTGGTCGTGCATCGCGATTTGAAACCCTCGAACATCATGGTCACGCCAAACGGCGAAGTGATGTTGCTGGATTTCGGCATCGCGAAACTGCTTGACCACAAAACCGGCGAACATACCGAAATCACCCAGACCGGCCACCGTACTTTCACTCTGCATTACGCCGCCCCGGAACAATTGCGGGGCGAAATCATCAGCACGCTGACCGATGTCTATGCCTTGGGCGTCGTGCTGTATGAAATTCTTGCGGGCTGTAAACCCTACGCGCCGGAACGCAAAACCGATGCAGCCTGGGAAGAAGCGATCCTGAAAGACGAGCCGATCCGGCCGTCGCAAGCGCTGTTGAAAAACACCAATGCGATCGCACAAGGCCATAACAAGCGCGTCGCAAAACAACTGGCGAACGATCTCGACAATGTCGTTTTGAAAGCGCTGGCGAAAGATCCCGAATCGCGGTACGCATCGGTGGAATCTTTCAAGCAGGATTTATTGCGCTATCTCGATGGCCAGCCGGTACATGCGCGCCCCAACAGCCTGGGTTATCGCACGCAGAAATATATCCAGCGCCACGCGTTTGCCGTGGTTGCCGGCGTCGGCGTGAGTACCGTGCTGGCAATCGCTCTTGCGATTACCAGTTGGCAGGCAAACCAGGCTTTCAGGGAAGCCAACCGCGCGGAGGCGATGCAGGGATTCGTGGTCGCGCTGTTCGAGAATACCGGTGACAAAACCAATCCCGAAGACGTGAACGTGCGTGAGTTGCTCGACGCCGGCGTACGCCGTGCCGACACCGAACTATCAAACCAGCCACAGGCGCGCGCCGAATTGCTCGGACTGATCGCACGCCTGCGTTCCGGCTTGGGCGATGATCGCGAAGCATTGCGCCTGCTCGACAAGCAATCGATGGCATTCATGCAACTGGACATCAACACGCCGCCGGAATTGCGCCTGGAATCGCTTGCCATCCGCGGCCACAGCCTGCGCCAACTAGGGCAATACGATGCCTGCATCCGCGACCTCGCGCCTTATCTGCAAGTCGCCGAGGACATTTCCGATAAAACGCCGAAAATCAGTTCCGCTTATTTTTCCGAACTCGGGCGCTGCCATGGCGCACAAGGCGGCATCAGTGTCGCCCGCGATTTATTCGGCAAGGCTTTGCAGATTCGCAAAAGCATGAACAACGAAAAAGCGCTGCAGGCGGAAAGTCTCGCCGACCTGGCAAAACTGCTCGGCGACGAAAAGAAATATTCACAGGCCATCACACAGGCACGCGAAGCGCTATCGATGCTGCGGCAGGCCAGCGGCGAACGCAATGCCCTTGGTGTCGGCATCTGGTACGACCTGGGTCGTTTTTATCGCGGCGCGGGCAATCTGCGTGAGGCAGAGGCCGGTTTCCGGCAAGCCCTCGACATCAGCCAGAACCGTTTTGGCGTGAACCATCCGCTGAACGGGCCCAGTCAGCAGGCATTGGCCGAAATATTGATCACCAAGAATGAATTCGATGAAGCGGCGCGCCTGCTCAGCACGAGCAAGGAACATTACCAGCGGCAATGGGGCGAAGAAAATCCGCGGCTGGCCGACATCGCCATGCAGCAGGCATACGTGGCGTTGCAACGGGACAACCCGCAGGATGGCGTCGCGTTTGCCAACGAAGCACAACGCTTGTTCGCGAAATCCAGGCAGCCCGACCAATACGTCGCCGCCACTTGCCTGCTGGCGCAGGCACAAGCCGCGCAGGAATTGGGAAACCCGCAAGCCTTGCAAACAGAAGGGCTTTGTTTTTCGCTGGCGGTGAAACAAAAATCACCGCAGTTGCAAAACCATGCAGTGGCGATGGCAAACCTGGCGATGGATCGCGACGATGCCGCACTCGCCGACCAACGGCTGAAGGTTGCGACCGCCGCGAGCAAGACCAGCTCGGCCGGTTTGGTGCTGGCCTGGCTGCGCCTGCAGGAGCTGCAAAAAAGTTTTGCGCTCGACGATGCCGTTTTCGACCGCGTTGAAGCAACCCTGAAACAACAGGTGCCGCCGCAACAGGATTTGCTGCGCGCCAGCGCCGCTTTACGCGCCAGTTATTATTGCCGCAACCAGCGGTCTTTCGACGGCGAACAACTGCGGACAAAAATACTGGCCGATGCAGCACGACAAAGTCCGGAGCACCGGTTTGAAATCCGGCAGTTGCAGGGCCTGAGCAAAGCCTGCCATTGAAACGCCGGCCACCCTATTCGTCGAAATCGTTATGATCGTCGAGCGGTAATACCGCCTGCTGCAAATCGATACGCCCTTCGCCTGCCATGATTTTCTTGAACTCGCTGCGCGACACCGAAACGTAACGCTCGTTACCGCCGATTTGCACCTGCGGGCCTTCCTTGACCGCGCGGCCGTTTTCGTCGACGCGCACGACCATGGTCGCCTTCTTGCCGGTGTGACAAATGGTTTTTATTTCGGTCAATGAATCAGCCCAAGCCAGCAGATACTGGCTGCCTTCGAACAACTCTCCGCGGAAATCGGTACGCAAACCGTAAGCCAGCACCGGTACATTGTGTTGATCGACGATTTCCGTCAGTTGCCATACCTGGTTTTTGGTCAGGAATTGCGCTTCGTCTACCAGAACGCAATCGATTTTGCCGTGCTTGGCGACGACGCGGTTCAGCAGTATTTCCAGGTCGTCGTCGCGTTCGAACACAACCGCTTTCGCTTTCAGGCCGATGCGTGACGCCACCATGCCTTCGCCGGCCCGGTTATCCAGCTTGGGCGTGAAAATAAGCGTCCGCATACCGCGCTCGTGATAGTTGTAGGCACTCTGCAGCAAGGTGGTCGTCTTGCCGGCATTCATCGCCGAGTAATAGAAAAAAAGTTTAGCCATGCCAGGGCACTCTCAGAATTGGAAGTTGATTGCCTATCCGGCCGGTTTTATTTTTTCTTCGGCTCGGGCTTGACTTCAAGCGGCCCGATACTCACGTTGCCGGTTGGGGGATTTTTCCAGGTTTGGTCCTGCCATTTGAAATACAACTCGGGCTCCCAGAATTTATCCTGATAATACTGCGAACCGTCGATCGTCTCCGACCCGGTTGGCGTGAAGATGGTAATCGTCAAGTTGCCGACCATGCCCGTGCGGCTGCCGGTAACGGAATTCTTGGCGCGACGCAGAGCAATGGCCAGGCGTTTCTTGGCGACGTCGTCGCCGTAGGTCTCGTACAACGGCTTGCCGAGTTCGACCGCCTGTACGCGTTCGTCCGCAGTCAGTGCGTTCCAGTAATTCTCGCGCCGAAGCAGCATGGTGCGATAGTGTCGCTCTGCCGCTAGATCCATCCAGGCATAGGCAAGCGGCCGATTGACTTCAACGCCTTCGCCTTTCCACAGCATCTCGGCCACCATGCCCTGCGACGGCTTGTCGGAGAATTTTGCGCCGCGTTTGAAATGTATCAATGCTTCGGCATAACGGCCTTTTTGATATGCCAGCAATCCGCGGTTGCGGTGCATAAGATCGGGATGGGCATCGATGAAACTTTCGGAAGACATGATCGTCTTGTCCATTTGTCTCGTTTTGGAGACGGCATCCATTGGAGCGGTGCATACGCTCACTAAAAACACCGTTGCCAGCAGGCTTTTGAAACCATTATTCATTTTTTCATTCCAGTCGGTTAATTTTTATGCCAGTTCCATTTTCAACAACTGCATCGCCTTCACGAATTCGCCATCCAGAACGGACGTCACGTCCAGTCGTTCGCCTGTCTGCGGATGGTTGAATTTTAATCGGTAAGCGTGCAAAAGCATTCGATGCACACCCATCATCCTGAACGTGCGGTTATGCCTGCCGTCGCCGTGGCT
This sequence comes from uncultured Arenimonas sp., assembly GCA_964584915.1. Lineage (GTDB taxonomy): Bacteria > Pseudomonadota > Gammaproteobacteria > Xanthomonadales > Xanthomonadaceae > Arenimonas. Next base: position 6,840 of record CAZPCE010000114.1, read on the forward strand.
GGTGTCGCCGATCAGGTGATGAAACACGTGCTTGAGGTGTCTTCTTATTTGCCGAAATCGTCCGGTGTATGGCGTGCATTGCACCAGCGCGTAACGCGAGCTTTCATGATGCGCCGATGCCACTTCGATTTCGGCCGTGGCAAGGCGCCTGAATTCGGTGATCGCCGGTTTTTTCTCCGGCTTGCCGGGACCGCCGTCCAGATCATGATCGACCGTGAAGCTTTCTTCCGGCCAACCTCGGCAAATCGCCAGATAGTTTTTTTCCACGTCGCGCGTCATGAATTGCTTGCCGAGCGTGGACGCGCTTTGATTGTCGAACGCAATCAGCAGGCACCCGCTGGTCGCGCGGTCCAGCCGGTGGATAAGAAAAATCTTGCAGCCGAACTGTTCGCGCAGGCGGTCGTGCAGGAAATCGTCTTCGCCGCGAGCAAGCGCGCTCGAATGCGCCATCAAGCCGGCCGGCTTGTTCACCACCGCGATGAACTCGTCGCGGTACAGCACTTCGATCACCGGCTTTGGCGTCGTTGCCTCGACGTCGGTCATGTGCGTTTGAACCATGCGGCAAATATCGCGGAAATACCGATACCGAGTGCGACCCAGGTTTTTACGTTCAGGTGGAAATACACCGGCGACTGCGTATCGAACAGATAAAACAGCGCCGCACACACAAGGAAACCGCTCGCCAATACCAGGCAGGCAATGCGGAATTGTGCCAGCACGGTAAGACGGGACAATTCCGCAATTTCGTCCGAACGCATTTTCAGGCTGTGCTCGCCGCTGACCTGCTGGGCGAACCAGTTGCGAATCAATCGCGGCATGTCAGGCGCCTGCGAAATGATTTCCGGCATGCGCTTTTGCAGTTCCGCCATGAGCGTGGCCGGGCTGTAACGTTCGCGCAAAATGGTTTCCAGCACCGGTTTTGCCACGGCAAACAAATCGAGTTTCGGATCCAGCTGTCGCGCGACGCCTTCGATATTCAACAAGGTTTTTTGCAGCAGGATCAACTGCGGTTGTACCGTCAACTCATAGCGCTGTGCGGTACGGAAAATTTTCACGAGCACTTCCGCCAGTGAAATTTCCGACAGCGGCCTGGTGAAATAGGGTTCGCACACGGCACGGATCGCCGCCTCCAATTCATCGATACGGATATTGGACGGCATCCAACCCGCCTGTACGTGCAATTCGGCGATCCGGCGATAATCATTCTTGAACATCGACATGAAATTCTCGGCGAGATAATACTGATCACGCTGGTCGAGCTGGCCGACAATGCCGAAATCCAGCGCGATGTAACGCGGATTGTCCTTGCGCGTAGCATCCACCCAAATATTGCCCGAGTGCGCATCGGCATGGAAAAAATTATCGCGAAATACCTGCGTGTAAAACAGGCGTACGCCTTTAGCGGCGAGCTTCGACAAGTCGATGCCGGCTTCGGTCAACGCTGCGACGTCATCCGAGCCGATGCCCGACACGCGCTCAAGCGTGAGTACGTCGTCGCGGCTGTAGTCCCAGAAGACTTCCGGCACGTACAAATCATCCGAGTCTTTCCAGAGGCGACGCATGTAGCTCGCATTGGAACCTTCACGCTGCAAATCCAGTTCGGCCTGCAAGGTGTTTTCGATTTCATCGACCACTTCCTGCGGGCGGATTTTTTCGGCGTTCGGATGGTGGCGATCGGCAAAATTCGCCAGATGTCTCAGCAGTCCGATGTCGGCCTTGATCTGCCCCGCGATTGAGGGTCGCAGCACTTTGACCACCACTTCCTTGCCGTTGTGCAACGTTGCCGGATGCACCTGAGCAATCGACGCGGAGGCGAGCGGCGTTTCATCCAAATCGGCGAACAGTTCGGCGATCGGCTTGCCCAATTGCGTTTCGATAATGCGTTTGGCGACGTCGCCGGAAAATGGCGCGACCTGGTCACGCAGCTTGGCCAGTTCGTCGGCGATATCCGGCGGCATCAGGTCGCGGCGTGTCGACAGGATTTGTCCGAACTTCACGAAAATCGGACCCAGCTCCTGCAGTGCCAGCCGCAAGCGTTCGCCGCGCGGCAGGCTGGCTTCTTCGGATCTCGCCGGCGTAAAGGGTTTCAGCAACCACAACCATTTTCCGAACGCGGTGTCTTCCAGC
>CAZPCE010000115.1:0-8869 GCA_964584915.1 uncultured Arenimonas sp.
AGGGGCGCATTATCGGGCAAAAGACCCGGCGGGGGAACCTTTTCAATTTTTAACATATAAAACGTTGCTGAGAACTGCATCACAGCCTAAGCTAAGACACATATTTTCACTGTGAGCGAGTTATGACACCGCACCGCACCACCCTGAGCGTCGTTAAGGCTTTCGCGCCTGTTCATAGCCCACTGGAACTCGATCCTGGTTCGCTTAGCCGCTTTCTGGACCATTGCCACCGCCGCAAACACCCAACCCGCAGCGACATCTTCCGCCCTGGCGATTCCGCCAACACGCTTTACTACGTGATCAGCGGCTCACTGAGCGTGATCAGCGAGGAATCCGATGGCCGCGAGCTGGTGCTCGGCTATATCAATGCCGGCGAATTCATCGGCGAAATGGGCCTGTTCGTGGCCGCCGATCAGCGTGAAGTCCTGCTCCGTACTCGCGTGCCCTGCGAATTGGCCGAATTGAGTTATGAACGCCTGCATCAACTGTTCGAAGGTGCACTCCAGGTCGAATGCCCGCGGATTTTATATGCGATCGGCTCTCAGCTTTCCAAACGTCTGCTGGACACCTCACGCAAGGCAAGCCGCCTGGCTTTCCTCGACGTTACCGGCCGCATCGTCCGCACGCTGGGCGATTTGTGCCAGGAACCGGATGCCATGTCACATCCGCTGGGCACCCAGATCCGCGTTTCGCGCCAGGAAATTGCCCGCATCGTCGGGTGCTCGCGTGAAATGGCAGGCCGCGTGCTGAAACAATTGCAGGAACAAGGCCAACTTACCGCACGCGGCAAAACCATCGTGGTGTTCGGAACCCGTTAATGGATACCAGCCCGGTCGCTTCCAACGCACAGGTGTACATTCGCCCTGCTGTTTTGGAGGATGCGCCGGGCATTGCCGCATTACTCGTTGCGCTTGGATATCCCTGCAGCGCCGAAGAAGCCGCCATCAGATTGATGCAACTGCGCGAAGAGCCCGAACAGCAATTATGGATTGCGCAGGAGCATGGCGAAGCCATCGCAATGATCGCCATGGACATTCGCTACTACCTCCCTCTCGGTGCACGCACGTGCCGGATCACCGCCCTTGTCGTGCTTGAAACCTTTCACGGCCGCGGCATCGGCAAGCGCCTGTTGCGCGAAGCCGAACAGAAAGCCCGCCAGGCCGGCGCCACCCGTGTCGAACTGACGACGGCCATGCATCGCGAACAGGCACATCTTTTCTACAAAGCGTGCGGTTATGAAAATGCTTCCCTGCGTTTCGTGAAACGCCTCGGCGATGCATGAACAGGCGAGCTACGGGAACCTCCTGACATGCGCTTACGCACCAGAACCATTTTACTGGTGTTCTTTTTTGTGGCGTTATCGGCACTGAGCCTGAGCTTGGCGGGTCGCTATTATCTGTACCCGAAATTTATCCAGCTGGAAGACGAGCAAGCCATTCGCAATGCGAACATCGGGCTTGAATTATTGAACAGCGAAGTCAACTTCATGGCGGATCGGCCGCCGGATTGGGGCTATTGGGACGACACTTTCGAATTCGTACACGACAGAAACCGGGAATACATTGTTTCCAATCTGGAAGCCGGATCCCAAATCAGTCTGCAGGCCAACCTCATTGCCATTTACGACCGGCAAGGCAACAAGGTCTGGGCCCGCGCGATGCTGCTGGATACGCAAAAAGTCATTTCACTCGACGAATATGAACTCGAAAAGCTTCCGTTAAGCCACCCCATGCTCTCGCACGAAGACGCCCCGACCACCCGTGCCGGCATCATGAATACCTCGTACGGCCCGATTTTCCTCGCCTCCACACCCATATTGCGCTCGGATCGAACCGGAACCAGCCAGGGCACTTTCATTTTTGGGCGCCTGTTCGATCCCGAGAAAATCCGGCGTATCGCAACCCAGGCCGGGCTTGAATTGAAACTGACGCCGCATATCGATGACGTTTCCAATCTGCGCCCGGCGTCCACCAGGAAAGAATTCGCACGCCTGCAACATACGCCGCTGGTCATTTCGCGGACCGACAAATTGACGCAGGTAAAAACCACCCTGTTCAGCATCGACGACAAACCGATCATCGACATGCTGGTTTCGATGCCTTCGGATATTACAAAACGCGGCCTGACGACCCTCGCCGGTATCACGACGGCGATATTTCTCGCCGGACTTTTCCTGAGCCTTATCCTGACATACATGCTGAACCGCTCGGTGATCGCGCCGATCAGCCGCATCACGCAGCATCTTGCCCACATCGGAAATCAGGAAGATATCGCGGCCCGCATCAAACTGGAACGCGATGATGAAATTGGCGATCTCGCCAACGAGTTCGACCAGATGCTGCAACGCTTGAGCGACACCCGTAAACGCCTGTTCCAGCAAAGCTACCAAACCGGCGCCAGTGAAATGGCAAGCGGCGTGATTCAGGATATCAACAAGAGCATCCAGCCACTTCGAGAAAACATGGAACTGCCGATCAGCTTGCTAGACAGGGCCCACACCAGCACCAGCGCAGGCCTGATCCACGAATTGGCCGACACGAAGGTCGGTACCCATCGGTTTATCGAAATCACCCAGCAACTTCTGGATTTGAATAACGAACAGGCTTTGCTGCTGGCGGAAGCCCGCAGTGAAATGCGGCGCTTGCGAATCGGCGTCGAACAATTGCAGGAAGTCGTCTCCGACTACTCGAAGTTTATTTCGCAAGGCACCGAAACAGGCATCGTATCGGTCTCCAGCCTCTTGAATACCGCGTCGAAAAAACTGAGTGCGGATGAACGCAAGCTGTTGAACATCGATATCGATCCGGCGGTTTACCGCGTTGCGCCGGCGGCAGGTTCGCCCAGCTTGTTGCAACAGGTGATCCAAGTCGTGATTACGCATTTCGTTTCTGCCGCCGAACTGTCAGGCAAGCCACCGCTTCACTTGCGTATCACATGCCGCACCGAAGTATCGCATGGCAATGCGCGGCTGCATTTCTGTTTCGACGATGATCGGCCACGCATGACGAACGACGAGTTCAATCAATATCTTTCGGACAACTGGTCAAGCACGAACATCGAAACCGGGCTCAACTTGCCCTGGGCAGAGACGGCAATAACTTCCATGCTCGGCAAACTCTACGCCGAACCATCGCAATTGCTGGAAGGCGTCGCGATCCATCTGATATTGCCGCGCGCCAAGCTCGACGAAAAATAGGCCGGGGATCAGGAAAACAATCGCGCGAGTTCTTGACCGGGGTCTTCCGCGCGCATGAAGGTTTCGCCGACCAGAAATGCATTGACATCATTCTGGCGCATGAGTTGTACGTCGTCGCGCACTAGAATTCCACTTTCGGTCACGAGCAGCCGGTCCTTCGGCACCATGTCTTTCATTGCTATGGTAGTTTCAAGACTGACTTCGAATGTCCGCAAATTGCGATTATTGATTCCGATCAATTGCGCATCGATTTGCAGCGCGCGCTCCAACTCTTCGACATCGTGTACCTCGACCAGCACATCCATGCCCAGATCCATCGCCAGATTATTCAACTCGGACATTTGCGTATCGCCCAGAGCCGCGACAATCAACAGGATGCAATCGGCCCCGAGGGCACGTGCTTCATAGACCTGATATTCGTCAACGGTGAAATCCTTTCTCAGCACCGGCAAGCCACAGGCTGCACGCGCCTGCCGCAAGTAGGAATCGGCACCCTGGAAAAAATCGATATCGGTCAACACCGACAAACATGCGGCACCGCCTAACTCGTAACTTTTCGCGATTTCGGCCGGATTGAAATCGGCACGAATCACGCCTTTGCTCGGGCTGGCTTTCTTGATTTCGGCAATCACGGCGGCACGGCCGGCGTCGATTTTGCGATGCAACGCTGCGGTGAAGCCCCTTGTTGCCGCTTGTTGCTCACATTGCGCTTTCAATGCCGCCAATGGAACGGATTCGGCACGCGCACGGATTTCTTCGGCCTTGCGCGCCAGGATTTTATTCAGGATATCGCTCATTTCATTCCTTGATTTTGTCTTCAATTGCCGGGCCGCCGTAAGCGCGTTCGACTTTGGCTACCCGCAATTCAAAATGTTCATACCATTCGCTGCGGCCGCGTTCTCGCGCGAGGCTGTGCTCGGCATGGCGTTTCCAGGCGAGAATATGGTCTTCGCTTTGCCAATAGCTCACCGTGATTCCGAAGCCATCGCTGCCACGCACGCTTTCAACACCGAGGTAACCCGGTTGTTGCGCCGCCAATTCCACCATGCGATCCGCAGTTGCGCCGTAACCGCCTTCTTCGGCTCGCCGTTGCGATGAAAAAATGACGGAGTAGTAAGGTGGCTTCGGCGTTTTGGCAAAATTATCGGTGCTCATTTCATGCGCCCACAATACGTCGCGTCGCCGCAATATATTCGTGTACTTTTTCCAGCGCCGAGCCGTTTTCCAGTACGCGGCGCGCAAGCGCAACGCCCGAGCCGATGTCGGCGGCACTGTTGGCGGCATACAAGGCCGCTCCGGCATTCAGCAAGACGATATCTCGAGCCGGTCCGGCTGTATTTTCCAGCACCGACATCAGCATGGCTTGCGAACTTTGCGGTGAATCAACCCGCAGGCTGTCCAGACTGCTGCGCTGGAATCCGAATTTTTCCGGCGAGATTTCGTATTCGCGAATCTGGCCTTCATGCAATTCGGCAACCAGGGTTTTATCGGCGATCGTAATTTCATCCAGACCATCGTAGCCATGCACGACCAGCGCATGTTGCGCGCCCAGCTTTTGCATCACGCGCGCCTGGATGCCGCATAAATCAGGATGAAATACACCCATCAGGATATTCGGGGCGCTCGCAGGGTTTGTGAGCGGGCCGAGAATATTGAAAATTGTCCGAACGCCCAATTCCTTGCGTACCGGCGCGACATTTCTCATGGCCGGGTGGTGAATCGGTGCAAACATGAAACCGAAACCGGTTTCATTCATGCATTGCGCCACTTGCTCCGGCTGCAATTCAATCGTCGCACCGAGCGCCTCCAACACATCCGCACTGCCCGATTTCGATGAAACGCTTCGGTTGCCGTGCTTCGCGACTTTCGCTCCGGCAGCCGCCGCGACAAACATGGCCGTGGTGGAGATATTGAAGGTATGCGCGCTATCGCCGCCGGTGCCGACGATATCAACCAGATTGCTGGCGTCATTCACGACCACTTTCGCCGAAAACTCGCGCATCACGCTCGCCGCGGCGGCAATCTCGCCGATGGTTTCTTTCTTGACCCGCAAACCGGTGAGCAAGGCGGCAGTCAATGCTGGCGACACATCGCCACGCATGATGCAACGCATTACCTCGACCATTTCGTCGAAGAAAATTTCGCGATGCTCGATCACGCGTTGCAGGGCTTGTTGGGGTGTAAAGTTCATCATGTTCTCTCGTAGGAGCGTCCTTTAGGCGCGACAAATCACGCCAGATCTGTCGCGCCTAAAGGACGCTCCTAGGATTGCTCCAGAAAATTCTTCAACATGGCGTGGCCGTGCTCTGTGAGGATCGATTCCGGATGGAATTGCACACCTTGCACCGGCAAGGTTTTATGGCGCAAGCCCATGATCTCGTCGAAACTACCGTCTTCGTTTTCGGTCCAGGCGGTTATTTCCAGACAATCTGGCAGCGAATCTTTTTCGACCACGAGTGAGTGGTAACGCGTGGCTTCGAACGGGCTCGGCAAACCGGAAAACACGCCCTGGCTTTTGTGGTGCATCAACGATGTTTTGCCATGCATGATGGTTTTCGCACGAATCACCTTGCCACCAAATGCCTGACCCAGACTTTGATGCCCCAGACAAACACCAAGAATCGGCACGCTGCCGGAAAGTTTTTCCAGCACTTCCAGCGACACGCCGGCTTCGTTCGGCGTGCAAGGGCCGGGCGAAATCACGATGCGCTCGGGGCTCAAAGCCGCAATATCGCTGACACTCAGGTCATCATTGCGAATGACTTTCACCGCCTGTCCCAGCTCACCGAAGTACTGAACGAGGTTGTAGGTGAAGCTGTCGTAGTTGTCGATCATTAATAACACCGAATTCTCCTAACCATCAATCAGATAGACAATGTAGATATCTGCAGTGATATCGAGAGTGCCCTCGCTTAAATCCACGCTTCCAATCGCCTGGGATCTTGTGAACCCATTGTTAGACGCGACATTTAACGAGTTTGCGTAATTTATGTTGGTTCCTGCATTACTGACCGTATAGACACCGATTATTTTCTTTCCAACCGCGGCAGCCATTGCATCTGCACTCTCGCGAGCATCCTTGGCAGCGGCACCAATCAAACGCTTTCTAACTTCCGATGACTTGGAGTATTCAAAGGAGCCCGTATGCAGCCTCATCAAGCGGCTGGCAGGAATTTTGGACATACATTCTTTCAGGGCAACGATTGATTTAAAACGAATGGAAATTTGCTTCTCGTACAAATTTCCCTTGAATACATTCGTTTCCGACTTGCTGTCGTAATCGAATTCCGGACTAATTCTCAAAGCGCCTACTTTTATATCCGCGTTTGGAACGTTTTTTTCGGAGGCAATTCGAACCAGCTCCTTGCTAAGACTTTCGATAGTGACCTGTGTACTGGCCGTATCCTTGGTAACTTCACTTAGTGTAATTCTCAAGGAAAATACATCAGGGACAACCTGCTCGCTCGCTGTGCCATGCACGGCGATATAGGGTTTACCGACTGTATCCTCGGCAAAGGCGTTAGTGCTTGCAAAAAGCAGAAAGATAAAAATAATTTTAATATTCATTCAACACCTCGATGAGATATCCGATTTCAATCACAAACCACCCGCCGCCTGCGCCACCGCTCGAAACAAGGCGCGCCCCTTGTTCATCGTCTCATCCCATTCTTTTTCTGGATCGGAGTCGTACACGATTCCGGCACCGGCTTGCACATAAAGTCTTCCGTCTTGAATCACGGCGGTGCGAATGGCAATCGCGGTATCGGCATCACCCCACCAGCCGAGGTAGCCGACGGCACCGGAATAGATATTGCGTTTGATCGGTTCGAGTTCCTGGATGACTTCCAGCGCGCGGATTTTTGGTGCGCCGGAAACGGTACCCGCAGGAAACGTTGCCTTGAAAACATCGGAGAATTTCAGATCGCCACGAAGCTTTCCCTGCACTTCCGACACGATATGCATCACGTGCGAATAACGTTCGATCAGGAAACGATCCGGCACGGTAACGCTACCGGGTTCGGCAACGCGGCCGACATCGTTGCGACCCAAGTCGATCAACATCAGATGTTCGGCGAGTTCTTTCGGGTCAGCCAGCAATTCTTTTTCGAGCGCGATATCTTCTTCATGCGTGGCGCCACGCGGGCGGGTACCGGCAATCGGGCGAACCGTGACTTCGCCGCCTTGCAAACGCACCAGGATTTCCGGCGATGAACCAACGACCTGCGTACCGCCGAGGTCGAGAAAATACATGTACGGCGATGGATTCAACGCACGCAGTGCGCGATACACGTCGACAGGGCGCGCGCGGAACGGAACGCTCAGGCGCTGCGACAATACGACCTGGAAAATATCGCCTGCGCGGATATATTCCTTGGATTTTTCGACCGCTTCAATAAAACCCTGCTTGGTGAAGCCCGAAACAAAATCGCTTTCATTCAACAAGGATGGATCGAGCACATCGGGATAGGTCGCGCCGCTATGTCGCAAACGATGCGTCAAAGCATCGAGACGGCGTTGCGCTTTGGCATACGACTGCGGCTCATTTGGATCGGCATGCACGATCAGATACAAACGGCCTTTCAGATTATCGAACACCGCGAGTTCTTCACTCAGCATCAACAGAACATCTGGCGTGCCAAGTTCGTCTTTCTTGTTATTGCCGGCCGCCAGTCGCGGCTCGATATAGGCAATACTTTCGAAACCAAAATAACCGACCAGGCCACCGGTGAATGCCGGAAGTTGCGGGATTTTCGGAACACGGAAACTTTCACGCAGCGCATCGATTTCTTCGAGCGGATTTTCCAAATGCACGGTATTGACGTGTTCGCCATATTCGTGGATTTGCATGTCGTGGCCATACAAACTGAAAACGCGTTTTGCCGGCAAGCCAATGATCGAATAACGGCCCCAGGTTTCGCCGCCTTCGACCGATTCGAACAGATAGGTGTGCGGACCATCGGCCAGCTTCAGATAGACGGAAAGCGGCGTGTCGAGGTCGGACAGCACCTCGCGGACAACAGGGATTCGGTTGTAGCCTTCAGCAGCGAATTGCTGGAATTGTTCTTGAGTGATCACGCGGTGTTTCCTTGCAGACATTATTCATGGACATGGTTTGACGGGCACAGGTGTGCAGTTGCCATGACCATTGCCAGCAGGGAGACGAATTGTGGGCCGAGAGAATCATGGCCGTACTTTAGCGATTTCCGCGCGCATTTGTCCAATAACTTGTTCGTAGTTCGGTGCATTGAAGATCGCGGAACCCGCGACAAAGGTGTCCGCACCGGCAGCGGCAATCTCGGCGATATTGTCTACTTTCACGCCGCCATCGATTTCGAGGCGAATTTTTTTGCCTGTGCGATCAATCATTTGTCGCACCTGCTTCAGCTTTGTCAAGGCAGAGGGAATGAAGCTCTGTCCGCCGAAACCGGGGTTCACCGACATCAATAAAACCAGGTCGAGTTCTTCCAATACATAATCGAGCACATCAATCGGCGTGGCCGGATTCAATACCAATCCCGCCTGGCAACCGGTCGATTTGATCAATTGAATGGTGCGATGCACATGCTCGCTGGCTTCCGGGTGAAAACTGATCAGGGTCGCGCCTGCCTTCGCAAAATCGGGAACGATGCGATCCACCGGCTTCACCATCAGGTGCACGTCAATCGGTGCGGT
>CAZPCE010000116.1:0-8847 GCA_964584915.1 uncultured Arenimonas sp.
AACCGTATTCCTGTTCATGCGCTCCGACATCAATGGTTTGAGTGACGCCGAGTTGATCCGGCAAGCTCAGGCGCAACTGGAACAAGGCGTCATTCATCATCGGTTCGTTCATGATCAGCAGCATGCCGGTTTCCGACAAATTGCTCAGTCGGCCGATCACCGCTTCGGTCATCGTGTCATAGACTTCGACGTTGTAACCCACCTTGCGACGGCGTGCGCGGCGATATTCGTTGTTCATTTTGCCTCCGCAACGGATTGGCCGGCGAACGAGCGCAATGCGTTCATTACCGATTGCCAGGCGCGGTCAATGATCCCGCCGCTTTGTTCCTCGACGATATGCAATTCTCCACGCACGAGCATCTTGGCCAGTACTTCAAGATGGTATTCGCCGACTTTCTGGCCGCGCTGGTTGACGAACAGGCTATGGCCGGTAGTGGTGCTGAACCAGGCCATGCGCCGGCGCACTCGGTCGCCTTGCTGGTTGGTGACAAATTCAAACCAGGTACCGAACGCCAACAATTTCAATTGTTCGTAACGTGCCTGTTCTTCGGCAGTGAGTTTGACCTTCTTCGCTTTCGCAGCCGTTACGTCTTCGCCGAAACGCGCACGCGATTTGAGCCGCATGGTCAGTTCGGTACGGCTGGCTGAATCCCCTTCCTTGCCCGATTGCGGGTCAATAAGCCGTTCGGTGATGGCGGTGGCTTCATCGCTCTGGTAGCCGACTTGGGTCAACGAACTTTCCAGTTCCTGTTTCAGTTGCAGCGCTTCTTCTGCCGAGAAGGGCGATTGTCCGGGCGGAGCCTTGGCTGCCTGGATCAAACGCTCGGCAACCTTCAAATGCTGGTTCCACGCTTCAGAATCCTCACCCGAGCGCAAAGCCGTCAAGGCCATCACGTCGGTCCAGGCCTGGCTAAGCAATGTGTTGGTGAAGCGGGGCAACGACTGGTCTTTCAATAGACCATTGACGGCAACGGACGCCTGGTCGCGTGCCATCGCCAGTTTTTCCTTGCCGCGGGCAGCTTCGATATGGCGTTTTTCCGCCACTTCGGCCTTGCGGGTCAGGATTTGCAGGTGCGAATTGATATCGGTCAACAGCTGTTGGAACAAGCCCATATCGCCGTCGAATTCACGCACGGTGCGATCGACGACAGCATTCATTTTTCCCAGCAAGGCCGGGTCGGCGTCGTCGTCGCCGAGCCAGTAGGCGCCGGATTCCGCGATGGCGCCGAGCATTTGCCGCGCCGGATGATTTTGTTTGGTGAAGAATCCCTTGTCCTGCAACGCGACTCGCAACAGCGGCACTTGAAGCTTGGCAAGCAAATGAGCGGCCGGACTGTTGGCTTTGACATCCTTGTTGATGCTGTCGAAAAGCATGCCGACCAAATCAATCGCGTCGTTGTCTTCTTCGTTTAGAACAGGGGCTTCCTGACTATCCGAATTCATCCGCAGGTGCGACATCAAATCCTGTTTGATGTGCTGGATGTTGCGGGCGACCGGCTTGCCTGCACTCAACACCGGCGATACCGGTTTGCCTTGCAGCATGTGCAGCGTTTTTTGCAGCAGTGACGGCGCTACCGGTTCGGATTTATTGATGCCGAGCTGGATTTTTTCCGGATTGAGTTTGCCGAGCAGCTGTTTTCGACTTGCAAGCAATTGGCGCATCTTGTTGAAACTGGCTTCGTCGAGCTCGCCGCCGGATTCTTCGGGTTCATTGTCGTTCGACGCCGGATTACTCTCCGGAAGCTTGCCGCGAATACTCAGGCCGGAACTGTTGCCGATGCCTCTCTGTACACCGCCGCCCGCGCTGCTGCCGAGGCCGCCGGTGAACGGATTTCCCGACAGGTTTTTGGCGCCGTCCGGCAGGCTGTTTTGATCGACATTCGGATTTTCACTGGCGCGCAACGAAGAGCGGGCGCTGCCGTGATGGCCATCTTCGGCCAGTGACAAGCGGCTGCCGTTTTCGGCATTCCCTTTGGCGGCCTGCTGCGTGCGTTCGGTCAGTTTTTCAACCGGTGCATTCTGCGATTTTGGTCGAGCGCGAATCGGCACATATTGCAAATTCGGCAACACATTGTTTTTGGCTAGATAATTATTGACCGATTCAATCAGGTTGCCGTACATCGGCATCACCTGTTTTTCAAATATCTTGAAAAACATCAGGCGGTGTTCTTCGCTCAGGCCAAGACAATCGGATGCGTCGCGCAACATTCGGCACAAAGCCTGCGGGCCGATCGGCAGCGATTCCGAATCAAGCGCGGGTTTGCCGGCGAGCACACCGAAGCGCTGGCCCAGCAAATACAGCGGAAGGCTGTTGCGCATTTCTGCGCGGTTGGAAATCTCGATCAGGATGGTGGATTCGTCGATTTCCATATCGTTGACCAGCGACAGCTCGCTTCCGAGGCCGACGCCGCTGCGCGACATGAACAAGGGTTTAGGCTGGTACGGATCACGCAAGATGGAAAGTTCGGCTTCCAGTGCAATCAGGAATCTCGGAACCAAATCGTGACGGGTACGTTTGATCAGGCGCTGGGCTTCCAGCCAGCGCGTCTGAACAGTCGCGCTGCGGGCTTGTTCGGCGAATTTGAACAGTTGCTGCTCGAATTCATTGAGGCTGGACATGAGTCCGCGTTCGAATTCGTCGGAAGCAAATTCCAGTATCCCTTCGAGCAGATGCCGGACGCGGCGAGGCAGGTTTTTCGAGGCCAATGTCGGCGCAGTGTTATGCGACGCAATGCTTGATTCAGACATGCCAGGCTCCCGAGATAATCCCCCACCGTGATTTTAGGCACAGCGGGGCATTCGAAGCCAGTCAAAACACATCTTTTTACATCTAGCCCGGCGTAAATCCGGGCAGTGTCCGGTTTTCTAGTTTTTCCCGTTCCAGCGCAAGGTCAGCATACCGCTGCGACCCGGGGTGTTATAGCCGGGGACCAGTTCGTAGTCGCGATCAAACAAGTTCTCGATCCGCAGATCCAGATTCCAGTTGTCGTCCAACTGAAAGCCCACTCGGGTATCGATACGTGCATAGCCGCCGGCGGACGCCGAGAAATCGGGACGTTCGGAGGCGGCCTGCAAATCCAGGCCTAAACTCACTTTTTCGGTCAGGCGGGTGTCCACGCTGAAAGCCAGTTTCCGATCGGCGCGGCGCAACAATTTCGTGTCGGAATCGGCATCGCGGGCATCCTGCCAACCGGCGCTGATTTTGAAATCCACGCGTTCGCCATCCCAACGATAATCCGCCTCTATTCCGTCGAGTGCTGCTCGATTGATATTGATGGCCTGGTTATTGGTTCCCTGGAATGCCACCAAATCGTTTACGCGGGTTCGGTAGGCGGAGACTTCCAGGCTCTGGTTGTCGGAAAGCGTAAACAGGCCGCCCAGCTCCGCGCTATTCGAACGTTCCGGATCGAGATCGGCGTTGCCCGCGTAATACGGGATGCCGCCGAATACGAATCCCGGGTAATACAGTTCGTTGAAATTCGGCGCTCGAAAACCCTGGCCCCAGCTGGCACGAATACGCGCGTTGTCGGTGACACGCAAACCCCAGGCGGCCTGTGCGGTGGTCGCGCTGTCGAACTGTGAATTATTGTCGTGACGAACCGATAGCTCAAATGTATTTATATTGAAATCGCCACGCCACGACGCGAACAACCCGGCGTTGCGACGGGTTTCGTCGAATTGCGGGCCTTCGAAAATATCGGTTGAATGCGCGGTTTCGCGGCTCCAGTTGAAGCCGACATTCAAAGTGTTCCGGTCGTTCAGGGACAGGGTGTTGATCCAGTCCAGCGCGAGCCTGCGGCTGCCGTAGGTACTGCCGTAAAACTCCGACACGGTTTCCAGGTTTTCGTAGCTCTGGCCCACCGTCAGCGAGTGCTGCCAATGCTCGGAGAGCGGGCCGCTGAAGCCGAGCGAAAATTCATTGTTGCGGACTGCAGTCTCGCCCTGGTCGAACGCCACATCGGCATCGGTAACGATGCCGGTGAAGCTGATTTTCTGCGAACCAAGCAGGCGGTTGCCGCGCATCTGGATATGGCGATTGCGGTAACCGTCCTTATCCGGATCAAAACCGGAAGTGTTGGAAACATTGGTCGCTGAAAAGCCGGTCAATCGGTCGTAGCCGGCGCTCAATCCGAAATGATTATTGCCATCGCCGAAACCGATGCCGGCATCGATTGCGGCACGACCGTAACTGCCGATGCTCAATTCGGCAAAGTCGGACGGTTTGCGGGTGAAAAACTGAATCACGCCGCCAATCGCATCCGAGCCCCACAAGGCCGCCCGTGGTCCGCGCACGATTTCGATGCGTTCAATCATCGCGATCGGCAAATGCGCCAGGTCGAACACGCCTTGCGAAGCCGAGTTTGAGCGGACGCCGTCGATCAAAATAAGCGTGTGGTTGGAATTGCTGCCGCGCATGAATACCGCGTTGTTGGAACCCGGGCCGCCGCTGCGGGCAATATCCAGACCGGCTTGCCTGCTCAGCAAATCGATCACGTCCGGTGCCTGGCTTTGCTCGATTTCCTCGCGCGTAATCACGGTGACGGATGCCAGGGTTTTCTCGCGTGTAATCTCCGTGCGGTTTGCAGTGACCTGCAAAGCGTCGAGAGTGGTCGTTTCATCGGCCAGTACCGGCAATGAAAACGAAATGGCGACGGCCAGCGTCGTCAATTTGTAACAGTTCAACATGTTGTTCTCCGAAATGCTCACCCGCAGTTGCAGCAAGGCGATGGAGAACGGACAAACATGCACAGCATGGGGTCTGTGCAAACTCGCCAAATCGCCCACCGCGATTGCTGTTGGGTCGAATGACCCGGCAACAGGCCGGTCTCCGGACTCATCAAACAACCAGGGCGTTGGCCGAAGCTGTCTCTTTCGCCTTCCCAGAAATCGAGATTCCCAGTGGTTACTGAAAGAGGCATCGTTTGCGATGCTGACTTACCGTTGCGGGGGCAGTGTTGGAATCTAACCAACTTCCCGACACCTGTTACGACGCATATTGTAAACGTTGCGTGAAAGGCAGGCCAGCTAAAAGTCCTGTTCTGCGTCCAGACCGTTGAATTCGCCGTTTTCATCGGTGCGGCAGTGCATCATGATCGGGCGGCAGCAGACCGGGCAGTCTTCGATATAGTCGGCATCGCCACCGGAAGC
Source organism: uncultured Arenimonas sp. (assembly GCA_964584915.1). Lineage (GTDB taxonomy): Bacteria > Pseudomonadota > Gammaproteobacteria > Xanthomonadales > Xanthomonadaceae > Arenimonas. The sequence continues at coordinate 5,149 of CAZPCE010000116.1, forward strand.
GTCGATCAATGCCTCGAATCGTTCACCGCAATGAGGGCAGCGGATTTTCAGTGACTCAAGCATGCAGGTTCAGTCTTGTTCAATGGTTTGGCGGAATGATACGGCAATGCGAAACGCTGCAAGTTATGAAAATGGCAAGAACGATTTTCCGGATCACCGTGTTGATTTGATTTTCTGGTTCAATCGGCCAGAAACAAACCCATCACGTCATTGCTGAAACGCTGGCCAAGTTCGGTCGGCGTTACGCGGCCATCCTGTTCGGCCAGCCAGCCCATCAACTTGGCATGCGACAGTTTTTTATCGATCGCACTTCGGTCAAGCCCGGTTCGCACTTCGAAGTCCTTGATCGCAAAACCTTCCGACAGGCGCAAGGCGTTCAGCATGAAGTCGAACGGGCGATTATCCGCAGTGATGAATTCATCGCCGCCGATGCGTTTTTCCGTTTTCGCATGCTGAAGATAATCGCGCGGATTCTTCAGTTTCCAGCGGCGCAGGATTTCACCGGTCGCGCCGGACGAAATTTTTCCGTGCGCACCGGCGCCGATGCCGAGGTAATCGCCATATCGCCAGTAATTCAAATTGTGGGCGCACTGTCTTTCCGCTTTTGCATAGGCGGAAATTTCGTATTGCCGGAAACCGTGTTCGGCCAATAATGCCTGGCCTTGTTCCTGCAGGGTCCAGGCGGCGTCTTCATCCGGCAAATTCGGCGGCGGTTGTGCGGCGAACACGGTGTTGGGTTCAAGCGTCAGGTGGTAGTAGGAAAGATGGGTGGGCGACAACGCAATCGCGCGCTCGACATCATCCCTTGCCATTGCGATGTCTTGCCCCGGCAACGCAAACATCAAATCCAGATTGATGTTGTCGTAACCGGCATCCTGCGCCATTTTCACGGCCGTTTCCGCTTCGTTCGAATCGTGGATTCGCCCCAGTGTTTTCAGGCAATCGTCATTGAAACTTTGAATCCCGAAACTCAGGCGATTGACGCCTGCACTCAAATAATTCTCGAAGCGGTCATGCTCGGCGGTGCCCGGATTGCACTCCATCGTTATTTCGGCAGCCGGGGCGAATTTAAGGCGTGCACGGCAGGCATCGAGAATGCGTTCGATCGCATCGGGCGGAAACAGGCTCGGCGTGCCGCCACCGAAGAAAACCGAATGGATCGAGCGGCCCCAAACCAGCGGCAAGTCCTGTTCAAGATCGTCGGTCAGCGCCGCAATGTAATCATCGATCGGCAGTGCGTCTTTTTGCTGATGCGAATTGAAATCGCAATAAGGACATTTACGAACGCACCACGGGATGTGGATATAGAGCGACAACGGCGGCGGAATCAGTGCCGGCATTTCATTTGCCGCTGCGGGCATTCAACAGTTCGCGCAACTTCAAAAGCGCGCGGCCGCGGTGGCTGATGTGATTCTTGATTTCGGCCGGTAATTCGGCCGCGCTGCATTGGTGTTCCGGCACGAAAAAGATCGGATCGTAGCCGAAGCCGTTTTCGCCGCGCGGTGCTTCCAGGATTTGGCCTTCCCAGATGCCTTCGGCAATCAGGGGTTGTGGGTCTTCCGCATGTTTCAGCATCACGATCAGCGAATAAAAACGCGCGCTGCGTTGTGGTGGCGGCACACCGTCAAGTTCCGACAATACTTTTTTGATATTGCCGTTGGCATCGCCGTGTACGCCGGCATAGTGCGCGGAAATGAGGCCTGGTGCCCCATTCAGCGCGTCGATGATCAATCCCGAATCATCGGCGATCGCGGGCAGGCCCGTCACCGCACTCGCATGGCGAGCCTTGATCAACGCGTTTTCGACAAACGTATGGCCGTCTTCAATCGCATCGCTTACGCCGAGTTCCGTCTGCGTGACAATCGTATAGCCGATGTCCGCCAGCAAAGGCTGCATCTCGGTTACCTTGCCGCGATTGGAAGTAGCGAGTACCAGTTTTTTCATCGGTTTTGAGAATCAACCGCCGGCCAACGCCTGTTGCTGCAACGCCAGCAATTCGCGAATTCCCTTTTCGGCGATTACGAGCAGGGCATCAAGTTCGTCGCGGCGGAACGCATGTCCCTCGGCAGTGCCTTGCAGTTCGATAAAACCGCCGCCATCGTTCATGACGACATTCATATCGGTATCGCATTGCGAATCTTCCGCGTAATCCAGATCAAGCACCGGATTGCCCTGATAAATGCCGACCGAAACGGCAGCGACTGCGCCAAGGATCGGATTCTTGGTGATATCTCCACGCTTCTTCAGCACGGCAACCGCGTCGCACAATGCGACATAGGCGCCGGTAATCGCGGCAGTGCGGGTGCCGCCATCGGCCTGCAACACGTCGCAATCAAGCGTGATCGTGCGTTCGCCCAATGCCTTGCGATCGACGCAGGCGCGCAATGCTCGGCCGATGAGGCGCTGGATTTCGAGAGTACGTCCACCTTGTTTGCCGCTGGCGGCTTCGCGATTCATGCGGTCGTGGGTCGAGCGCGGCAGCATGCCATATTCCGCCGTTACCCAGCCTTCGCCCTTCCCGCGCAGAAAACCCGGCGCCTTGTTCTCGATGCTGGCGGTACACAGAACGCGAGTGTCGCCGAAGCTGATGAGCACCGAGCCTTCGGCATGCTTGGTGAATTGGCGTTCGATGCGGACATCGCGCATTTGGTCGGGCAGGCGGGCACTGGGGCGGGTCATGGTGTTCCAATCGTTACGTCAAGCAGGGTCGAATAGATTACCATTGTCACCCAATGTTTCGGGAGTTAGGCATGATTCGTAGTATGACCGCGTTCGCCGGCAGCGAAGCACCCGCCACCGGCGGCACTCTGAGTTGCGAACTGCGTGCGGTGAATCATCGCTATCTCGAGTTGTCGGTGCGGCTGCCGGAAGAATTGCGCGCACTCGAAACCACTTTCCGCGAACGCGTCTCGCAAAAAGTATCGCGCGGCAAAATCGATCTGAGCTTCCGTTATCGGCCAACTGCCGGCAATACTTCGGACTTGAAAGTCAACGAACGACTGCTCGAACAATTGTCGCAACTCAGCTATCGTCTTGCCGAAAAATTTCCGGAGCCAAGAACCGAAATTACCGAATTGCTGCGTTTTCCCGGAGTGCTCGAAGAAGCGCCGCTTGACCAGGCCGGTCTGCAATCGGAAGCGCTCGCATTGCTCGATCTGACCTTGATCGAATTCGTTGTTTCGCGCGAACGCGAAGGTGGAAAGCTCGCGGCAGTGATGCAGGAAAAAATCGACGGTATCGAACGCATCGTTGCGCAGGTCCGCGAATGGCTGCCGGAAATTCGCGCCGCGCTGCGAAACAAGATGGAAATCAAACTGGCCGATCTGAAATTGCCGCTCGATCCGGGCCGGCTGGAACAGGAAGTGGTGTTGAACCTGCAAAAAATCGACGTCGATGAAGAGCTTGATCGTCTGACCAGCCACGTTTCGGAAGCCCGCCGCATTTTCAAGTTGCCCGAAGCGGTGGGGCGCCGTCTGGATTTCCTGATGCAGGAATTCAACCGCGAAGCCAACACGCTCGGTTCCAAATCGGTCGATAGCCGCACCACCCAAGCGGCGGTGGAATTGAAGGTGTTCATCGAACAATTACGCGAACAAGTGCAAAACCTCGAATAAACCGGGTGACAAGGGAATCGATCATGCGCGGAACTTTATACATTGTCGCAGCGCCTTCAGGGGCAGGAAAATCCAGTCTGGTGAA
>CAZPCE010000117.1:0-8830 GCA_964584915.1 uncultured Arenimonas sp.
CGTACCCCGTCGTGCAGGCCGCCCGATTTATTCGTACCGCCTGTCGATCGTGCATTTTTGGGCGCTGATCGCGATTTACATGTGGGCCGGTCCGCACCATCTACACTACACCGCGATTCCCGATTGGGCGCAAAGCGTCGGCATGGTGTTCTCGCTGATCCTGCTCGCACCCAGCTGGGGCGGCATGATCAACGGCATGATGACCTTGTCGGGTGCCTGGTACAAATTGCGCACCGATCCGATTTTGAAATTCCTGATCGTGTCGCTGTCGTTCTACGGCATGAGTACGTTTGAAGGTCCGATGATGTCGATCAAGACCGTCAACGCCCTCAGTCACTATACCGACTGGACCATCGGCCACGTACATTCCGGCGCTTTGGGCTGGGTCGCGATGATTTCGCTGGGTTCGATCTACATGCTGATTCCGTTCTGTCTCGGCCTGAAAGACATGGCATCGAAAAAATTGATCGACCTGCATTTCTGGGTGCATACGATCGGTGTCGTGCTTTACACGGTGTCGATGTGGATCTCGGGTATCGGCCAGGGCTTGATGAGCCGCGCCACCAATGACGACGGCACCTTGACCTACGCCTTCGTCGAAATCCTGAAGTTCACCTATCCGTATTACTTCATCCGTTTCTGCGGCGGTCTGCTCGTCATCACCGGCATGGTGCTGATGGTGATCAACGTGATTAAAACCTTCCAGCTCGCGAAAGGAAAACATGCGAATCCCGTATTGATTCCCGTCGCCGACGCCCAGCACGCCTGAGAGAAAAATCATGAGCCATGAAAAACTAGAAACCAATGTCGGCTTGATGGCGATCCTGATCGCGATCGTGATTTCATTCGGCGGCCTGGCCGAGATCGTGCCGCTGATGTATCAAGCCGAAACCATCAAGCCATTGCCGGGCGTCAAACCCTACCCGGCACTGGAATTGGCCGGTCGCGACATCTACATCCGCGAAGGCTGCTACAACTGCCATTCGCAGATGATTCGTACGCTGCGCTTCGAAACCGAACGCTATGGCCATTATTCCCTGGCCGGCGAATCGGTCTATGACCGTCCGTTCCAGTGGGGCAGCAAGCGCACCGGACCGGATCTGGCCCGCGTCGGCGGCCGTTATTCGGACGACTGGCATCGCGTGCATTTGAACAATCCGCGCGATGTCGTACCCGAATCGAATATGCCGGGCTATCCATGGCTGTCGAAGAACACGGTAAATGCCGAGGAAATAATCGGCCGCATGAAGGCTCTGAGAACACTCGGCGATCCGTACACCGATGCCGATCTCGCCGGTGCCGCGGAGCAGGTGTCGAACAAAACAGAGCAGGACGCCGTCATAGCCTACCTGCAAGCCCTTGGCAAACACGCGCCTAAAGGAGAATAAACATGATTTCCGGAATCATCAGTCTGGTCCTGCTGTTTGCGTTTATCGCAGGCACGGCCTGGGCCTATAGCAGCAAACGCAAAAAAGAATTCAGTGCCGCCGCCAATATCCCGCTGGAAGAAAATGAAGAGGTATCGCCATGAGTTTTACCTGGTCAACCTATATCATTTTTTTCGTGGTGTTCAATATCGTCGCCTGTGTCTGGCTGCTATGGTGGACTGCACAGCGCAAGAAAGGCGATGCCGTCGATACCCAAACCACCGGCCATGTCTGGGACGGCGATCTGACCGAATACAATAATCCGCTGCCGCGCTGGTGGATCAACCTGTTCTATCTCACGATCGTTTTCGGCATCGCTTATCTGGTCTGGTTCCCCGGCCTTGGTGCTTTCAAGGGCGAAGGCAACTGGAGCTCGAAAGCCCAGCATGATCTCGAGAAAAAAGCGGGCGACGAAAAATTGGCGAAAAGTTTTGCCAAATTCCACAACCAGCCGATCGACGTGATTGCCCAGGATGCAAAAGCCCTTACTACCGGCAAGCGCATCTTCATCAACAATTGTGCGATGTGCCACGGCTCGGATGCGCGCGGTGCACGCGGCTTTCCGAACCTGACCAACAGCGATTGGCAATGGCCGAATTCGCCGGAAGACATCCTGACCACCCTTCGTGAAGGCAGGCAGGCAGCGATGCCGGCACTCGCCGGGCCGATGGAAAGCGAAGCCGGTATTTCGCAAGTCGTGGTCTACGTGCAAAGCCTGTCGGGCATGCAGGTGGATCCAAGCCTGGCGGCCGACGGCAAGAAACGTTTCGAAGGCATTTGTGCCGCCTGTCATGGCATTGACGGCAAGGGCAACCAGGCACTGGGTGCGCCGAATTTGACCGATGACGTCTGGCTCTATGGCAATGAATTCGAAACCATGAAACAAACCGTACGCGAGGGCCGCAATGGGCAGATGCCGGCGCATGGCGCTATTCTGTCGGATACCCAAATCCGTCTGGTCGGCGCCTATGTCTGGTCGCTGTCGCACGGCAAGAAAGCGAAAACGGAATAATCATGACGACACCCGACGCATTCGACCACCCGCCACGCCCGATGATCCAGCGGGTGGGTGCCATTCTTTGGCCGTCTTTCTTTGCGGCGGGTGTCGCTACCATGGTGTTCTTCGCATTTGTCGATCCATTGCAACTGCGCGATATCACGTTCAGCCATATCCATATCAATCGTGAAGCCGGTTATACGATCGGCTTCTTCATGTTTTGGCTGGCCACCGCCAGTTCCAGCCTGTTTACCTGGATACTGCTCAGGCCCGCGAGCCGTTTCAATAAACCGCTGTCGAAGGAAGCGCAGTGAACAAGCACATAGCTGCACAGCTGGTCGATGACGGCCCCTTGTATGTGTCGGAAAAGAAAATTTATCCGCGCGAAATAAAAGGCCGTTACCAGCGTTTTCAAAGATTGGCTCTGCTGGTTTTGTTGGGACTTTATTACGGCGTCGCCTGGTTGAACTGGGATGGACGCCAGGCGGTGCTCTGGGATTTGCCGGCCCGCAAGTTTTACATCTTCAACCTGGTTTTCTGGCCGCAGGATTTCATTTTTCTTGCCTTGCTTCTGATCATGGCAGGCTTGTCGCTTTTCTTTTTCACCGCGCTGGCCGGACGGCTCTGGTGTGGTTACGCCTGTCCGCAAACGGTGTGGACCGAAGCCTTTTTATGGGTCGAACAAAAACTGGAAGGTGACCGCAACCAGCGGATGAAACTCGATGCCAGCCCCTGGAATGGCAACAAGATCCTGCGAAAATTCGGCAAGCACAGTCTATGGCTGATATTGGCCTTGTGGACCGGTTTTACCTTCGTCGGTTATTTCACACCGATCAAGGAATTGGCTGATCGTTTTTTGCCCTTTAGCTGGAGCGGTTGGGAAACTTTCTGGGTGCTGTTCTACTCTTTCGCGACCTGGGGCAATGCCGGTTTCATGCGCGAACAGGTGTGCAAGTACATGTGCCCCTATGCCCGCTTCCAGAGCGCGATGTTTGATCGCAACACCTTGATCATCGCCTACGACAGCCTGCGTGGCGAAACCCGTGGCTCGCGCCGGAAAGGCAGTCTGCCCAGCGTGCTGGAACGTGCGCGCGGCCTGCTGCCACTGAGCAAATTGAATGATCACGGTTTCGTGCCGTTTGAAGTGTCCGACGCAAAACCGGCACCCGAAGAACTCGGCGACTGCATCGATTGCACGCTTTGTGTGCAGGTGTGTCCGACCGGCATCGACATCCGCAACGGCCTGCAATACGAATGCATCGCCTGCGGTGCCTGCATCGACGCCTGCAATTCGATCATGGATAAACTCGAGTATCCGCACGGCCTGATCCGTTACACCACCCAGCATCAGCTCGAGGCAAAGGCCAGCCATGTGCTGCGTCCGCGCATCATCGTGTATGGCGTGCTATTGCTGGGTTTGTTCGCCGTCTTCGCGGTGGGCATCGCAAGACGCAGCCCGCTGATCGTCGACGTAATGCGCGACAAACAGCTTTACCACTTGAACGATGACGGCAATATCGAAAATGCCTACACCTTGCGCGTGATCAACAAGGACAACCATACGCATACCTACAAGGTGAGTATCGACAGCCATGCCGATATCGGCATCGAACACTTCGCCGGAAACATTTCACTGGAGCCGGAAGAAGTGCAAACTTTGCCGATTACCCTGGTCGCGAAACCCGGCAAGGTGAAAGGCGTGGCCGAAGTGACATTCATCCTGGAACAAACCGATGGTGATGCCAAGGTGACCGAGGAAAGCCGCTTTATCGCGCCGCTGGAAAACGACGAACACGATGATGCCGACGATGAAAAAAATTAGCGCCGTAAAAGAACCCATGGTATGGCTGATGTTCGGCATTCCCGTGCTGACCGCCGTTGCCGGTTTTTATACGCTGCACGTTGCCGGTCTGGCGAAGGCGACCGACGAAGTGAACATGCCGGTCACCCGTGTTGCGCAGATCCAGCAATCCGATTTGAGCGCCGACACCCGGGCCGCGAAAGAAAATATCTCAGCAATGCTGGATGTCTCAAGCGGGCAATGGATAGTTTCAAGCCCTAACCCTCTGGCCGGCAAGCAATTGATGCTCGATCTGCAACATCCGATCGACAAGACGCAGGACATCCAGCTTGTGTTGGAGCGGCAGGGCAGCTTTTTTGTCAGCAAGCAACCCGTCACTAAAAACCATGACTGGCTTTTGCAATTGTCCGACATGGATTCGCAATGGCGGGTGGTCGGCCGTCTGCACAAACAATCCAGCACGGCTGATCTGAAGGCGTCGGTACGCTTGCCGTGAACGCTGCAGTGAATGATGTCGGCATCAAGGCGCGCGAAACGGAAAACTGCCTGTGCTTCCATTGCGGCCAAGCCATTCCGGATGAAGCGGTTCGCGAAAACATCCACGGCAAGCTGCAATCTTTTTGCTGCACCGGCTGTAGTGCCGCAACATTGTGGATTGATGATGCCGGTCTTTCCGATTACTACAAACTGCGTACCGAGCAGGCACCCCAGGCCGATGCCGCCAAGGTCGATTTAAGTGCCTGGGATCATCCGGACACTCTGGGGCAACACTCGCGTTTTCGCGATGGTTGCGACGACATCATCATCTCGGTACAGGGCATGCATTGCGCTGCCTGTGCCTGGCTGATTGATCGCGCACTGAGCAAACAGAAAGGCGTCAGCGAAGTCAGCGTGAATGCCGTCACCGGTCGTCTTCACCTGCGCTGGCAACAATCCGCAACACCGCTGTCGCAGCTGATTTCCTGCCTGCAACGCCTGGGTTACCGCGCTTTTTTGACGCAGGGCAGCCAACTCGAAAAATCGCGTGCGCAGGAAAAGAGAACCCTGCTGCTGCGAATCGGTCTCGCAGCCTTGGTCGCGATGCAGACCATGATGTTTGCCGAAGCCCTGTATCTCGACACGACGAATGAGATGTCGGTCTGGACTCGCGACATGTTCCGCTGGCTCTGCTTCGTCACCGCAACGCCGGTGGTTTTTTACAGCGGCATGCCTTTCATCCGCGGCATGCTGCGCGAGCTGAAACAGAAAGCACTGGGGATGGATGTACTCGCCGCCAGTTCAATCCTGCTGGCGTATTTCGGCAGCTTCTACCAAACCCTGATCGGCGGGCAACACGTCTGGTACGACGCCGCGGTGATGTTCGTGCTGTTTTTGCTGGTCGCGCGTTATCTCGAATATCAAACACGACAAGCGGCTTATGAACAATCCGATGCACTCGCACGCGCCCAGCCATATCTTGCCCAGGTAATCCGCGCCGACCAACAAATGGCCATTCCGGTCGCTGAACTCAAACCCGGCGACACCCTTTGCATCAATCCGGGCGAAACCGTTTCCGCTGACGGAATTTTATTGAACGATGCGGCCTCTTTCGACGAATCCCTGTTGACCGGCGAAGCCAGACCCGTCACGAAGAGCAAGGGCGATTTCATTCTTGCCGGCAGTATCGGCAGCCTGCATTCGGCCAGACTGGAAGTGACGCAGACCGGACGCGACACCCAGCTTTCGCAATTGCTGTACCGCGTTGAATTGGCGCAATTGAAAAAATCCGGGGTGCTGCATTATGCGGAACGCATCGCGCGTTATTTCGTGATCGGCATTTTGCTGATCACCGTCCTGGTCTATGGCTTCTGGTCACTGATGGGTTCGGCACATGCTTTCGAAATCGCGCTTGCGGTGCTCGTGGTCAGCTGCCCCTGTGCATTGGCACTCGCCCTGCCCGCGGCTTTCGCGAGCGCGCAAAGTGCCCTGGCGAAAATCGGCGTACTGAGTTTCAGCAATGACAATCTGGTGAAGCTCGCGAAAGTCGATACCTTTATTTTCGACAAGACCGGCACGCTGACGCAGGGGAAAATCACCCGCACGGATGATCATTATTTCACCGAAGATAAAAACCGTGCGCTTGCCATTGCCTGCGCGCTGGAAAAAAACAGTTTGCACCCGCTGGCATCGGCATTTCCGGAAGCAACCAATTTACAGGCGAACAACGTCCGCCTGATTCCGGGCAAGGGTATTTGCGGCTTCGTTGATCAAAAGGAATATCGAATCGGCAGCGCCGATTTCGCCGCGAATGCTGTAGACGACGGTCGCTTATGGCTCGGTGATGGCGAACGGGCACTGGCCAGTTTTTCCTTGAACGACAATATGCGTGCCGATGCAAAAACCACCGTCTCGGCCTTGCAGGATGCCGGCCTGCAAATTCATTTATTGAGCGGCGATGCCGCCGTTACCGTTGATGCCTTTGCCAATGAGGTCGGCATATCGCATTCGGCTGCACGACAAAACCCGGATCAGAAACAGGCCTATCTGAAAGCCCTGCAATCGGAAGGACATTCGATTGCGATGATAGGCGACGGCATCAATGACGCCCTGGTGCTCGCCAGCGCCGATGTCTCGATTGCGATGGGCAGTGGCGCCGCCATTGCGCAGCGTTCAGCCGACATGATCATCTGCGGTGAAAAACTGGATCGCCTGTTGGCAGCACGCGCCATCGCGATCAAGACACAGGCCATCATCAGGCAGAATCTGGGCTGGGCATTGCTGTATAACCTTGTCGGTATTCCGGTCACGGCGATGGGTTACATCCATCCCGGCTTTGCCGCCCTCGGCATGGTAACTTCGTCCTTATTGGTGTCGGTAAATGCACTCAGGCTAAGGAAAGTCTCCGTTTCACAATGAATATCCTGCTTGTACTGATTCCGGTTTCGCTTATTTTCCTGCTGATAGCGATCGGCATTTTCATCTGGGCCCTTCGCAACAACCAATTCGAGAATCTGGAATCGGCGGCACTGGACATTCTCGCTTCGGAAACCGAAGCAGGCGACGAAACAAAAAACGACGGCAACAAAAACGATGCCGGTTGATATTATTTTATTGGGCGCCGCGTTCCTGAGCGGCCTGCTGGGCAGCACGCACTGCGTCTTGATGTGCGGCGGCATTGCCACCGCGATTCCGGCACAAGTATCGACCTCGCCTTTCAGGAATGCCTTGTTGCTGAATGCAGCCCGCGTGCTTGCCTATACCCTCGCAGGCGTGGTGGTCGGCAGTATCAGCACAGGCTTTATCCGGCTGATCCCGATTGAAACCCTGAGTATCATGGCCCGCGCGGCGGTCGGTGTTGTATTGCTGTTGGTTGCGGTTCGTCTACTCGATACCAAGGCAAGATTTTCCTGGTTGAACAAACCCAATCAATGGCTTTGGAGCCTCCTGCAACCATTGCAAAAACGCTTGCCGAAAAATCCCGGCTTTCGGATGCTTGCACAGGGATTTCTCTGGGGATTTTTACCCTGCGGTCTCAGCGGAACGATGTTGATTGCCGCCTGGCTGAGTGCCAGTCCGCTGCAAGCCGGCTTGATCATGATGAGTTTTGGTCTTGGCACCTTGCCGGCGATGACGGCATTGAGCTGGAGTGGTGTTCGCCTTGGCGGATTACTGACGAAACCGAAAAATCGCATTATCGGCAGCATCGTGATTGCGCTCGCCGGACTTGTCACCGTTCTCGCTCCATGGCTGAGCAGCATACCGGCTCTGCATCACGGACTCGAAGCGCTGGGTTGCAGTTCGATCCTCCCGTAGGAGGGCCCTTGGGCGCGAAAAAACGGGCGTAATTTGTCGGGCCCAAGGGCCCTCCTACGAAATCATCTTTGCTTGATTCATGTCATGGCACGAATTTTCAATGCGCCCAAACTTCCTTTAGTCCTTGCGGGAGTTTGAAATGAACAAGAAATTACAGATCGTCAATGGCTTGAGCCTCGCATTGATGGCCTTGCCGATATTCGCCGCCGAACCCGTCTTGACGAAAGACGCAGAAGGAAAGCTCCTATTCGACGCGCGCTGGCGCATGGAACAGGTCGACGACGATGCCTTCGCGAAAGACGCGAATGCCGACACACTACGACTTCGACTCGGTTACCGCACGCCAGTACGCAGCGGCTGGAGCGGCGTGGTGGAGCTTGAGCATACTTCGCATTTGTTCAACGAAGACTTCAACAGCACGGCCAATAATCAAACCGCGTATCCGGTCGTCGTGGATCCGGACAATACCGAACTTAACCAGGCTTACCTGCAATACGCACCTACCGATGCGACCAAATTCATGCTCGGTCGTCAGCGCGTCATTTACGATAATCAGCGATTTTTCGGCAATGTTGGTTGGCGCCAGAACGAACAGACTTTCGATGCCCTCAACATCGAGCATCGTTTCGGCAATGGCTTGAATTTTCGCTACACCTATCTTGATCGTGCATTGCGGATTTATGGCGATGATCATCCCAATGAAGATTTCGCACGCTGGCAACTCGATGCTCACCTGTTGAGCCTGAGCCATAAACTCGGGCCTGGCTCGTTGACCGCTTACGCACATTTCATCGAAAACCAGACCTTGCCGCT